>JAVHYH010000039.1 GCA_031119155.1 Brevundimonas sp. | reverse complement strand
GACCTGATCCTGCTCGACGTCGACCTGCCCGACATGGACGGGCGCGAGGCCTGCCGCCTGCTGCGCAAGGACGGCGTCTCGACCCCGATCATCATGCTGACCGCCCAGTCGTCGGATTCCGACACGGTGCTGGGGCTGGAAGCCGGGGCCAATGACTATGTGACCAAGCCCTTCCGCTTCGCCGTGCTGCTGGCGCGCATCCGCGCCCACCTGCGCAGCCACGAGCAGTCCGAGGACGCCGTCTTCCGCATCGGACCCTATGAGTTCCGCCCCGCCGCCAAGGTGCTGGTGGACGACAAGGGCAAGAAGGTCCGGCTGACGGAAAAAGAGACCAACATCCTGAAGTACCTCTACCGCGCCGGGGCCAAGGCCGTATCGCGCGAGGAGCTGCTGACCGAGGTGTGGGGCTACAACGCCGGGGTCACCACCCACACGCTGGAAACCCACATCTATCGCCTGCGCCAGAAGATCGAGCCCGAGCCCGGTCAGGCGCGGCTGCTGCTGACGGACGCGGGCGGGTATCGGCTTCAGCCGTGAGAGCGGCGCTCGTCGGGCTGGGGTGTGCGCTTCTGGCCTGCGCGCCGACCGGCGTCGCGGCGCAGTCGATCAAACCGCATCAGGATCGCGCCCCGGACAGCCCCCTGGAAGAACTGCTGCAGGGCGCTGTCCACGGTCGGACTCCGCCGCGGACCTTTGAAGCGGCCTTCATGGAACAGAAGGTTTATCTGCGGATCACGCCCGAGTCCTACACGGCCCTGCAGGCCGCACGCGGGGCGGATGGGCGACTAACGGCGCAGACGCCGATCCAGCTCTGGGTGGTGACGTCCGAGACACCGTCGCCGCTGGCGCCGATGTTCACCAGCGAGGCCGCATTCCGGCGGACCTATCCCGAGCATCCGTGGATCAGTGTCACCGGACGACAGGCGCTGGAGCTGATAAAGGCGCCCACGGCGGTTCGGGTCGGCGACGGCGACGGTCATATGGTCACCTGGACCGTCGCCGAGATCGGCCTGTTACAGGCCCGCTATCCGGACGCGTCGACTCGTTAGTCAGGCCGCCGGCTCGACGGCGATCAGTCGCTTCTCCATCGACAGGCTGAGCACCGCCAGCGCCAGGGCGGCGAGAGGCACGGCGGCCGAGATCATCGACACGGCGCTGATGCCGATGCTCGCGATGACCGCGCCGCCCAGCCAGGCGCCGAAGGCGTTGCCGAGGTTGAAGGCGGCGATGTTCAGGCTGGAGGCCAGACCCTGACCGGCGCCGCCGGCCTGTTGAAGCACGCGCATCTGCAGCGGGGCGACGGTCGCGAAAGCGGCGGCGCCCAGAAGGAAGGCGGCGGCGACGGCGGCGTAGCGGTCGTGGAAGGCCCATCCCGAGGCGAACATCACCACCGTCAGGGCCGCCAGCGTGCCCAGAAGGGCGGGGGCGAGGCGTTTGTCGGCCAGCTTGCCGCCCAGCAGATTGCCGCCGACCAGACCCGCGCCGAAGACCAGCAGGATCGGTGAGACGGCGGCCTCGGACCAGCCGGAGACCTCGGTCAGGATCGGCTGGATGTAGGTGAAGATGGCGAAGACGCCGCCGAAGCCCAGCACCGTCATGGCCAGACCCAGCAGGACCTGCGGACGCTTCAGCACCGCGAATTCGTCGCGCAGGCGGCCCAGCGGCTCGGTGGACTTCATCGACGGCACGGCGAGCGCCAGAACCAGAAGGGCCAGGATGCCGATGCCGGTGACGGCCCAGAAGGTCGAGCGCCAGCCGAACTGCAGGCCCAGCCAGGCGCCGAAGGGCACGCCCATCAGGGTGGCCAGCGTCAGGCCGGTGAACATGATGGCGATGGCCGAAGCCTTCTTCTCGGGCGCGACCAGACCGGTGGCGACCACCGCTCCCACCCCGAAGAAGGTGCCGTGGGCCAGAGCGGTCAGGATCCGCGCCGCCATCAGCAGCTCATAGGTCGGGGCCAGCGCGCAGGCGAGGTTGCCCAATGTGAAGATGGCCATGAGGACGAGCAGGGTCGTCTTCTTCGGCAGGGTGCGGGTGGCGATGGTCAGCAGCGGCGCGCCGACGAAGACGCCCAGCGCATAGCCGGTCATCAGCAGGCCGGCGGCGGGAACGGAAACGCCCAGATCGCCGGAGACCTGCAACAGCAGGCCCATGATGACGAACTCGGTGACGCCGATGCCGAAGGCGCCGACGGTCAGGGCATAGAGGGCGAGCGGGGGACGGGAGGTTGTGCTGGTCATGGCGGCCAGATGGCGGAGCGCCGTCATCCGCACTAGATGTCATCGAAGACCTTCATCTGTGAGATCAAGTCAACGATGGCGCGACTGGACCTGAACCGCTCGGGCGAGATGGAGGTGTTCGTGCGCGTGGTCGCGGCGGGCGGTCTGTCCCCGGCGGCGCGATCGCTGCGGATGACGCCCTCGGCGGTCAGCAAACTGCTGGCCCGGCTTGAGGCGCGACTGGGCGCGCGGCTGATCAATCGCTCGACCCGCCGCCTGACCCTTACGCCGGAGGGGCAGGTGTTCCACGATCAGGCGATGCGGGTGCTGGCCGATATCGATGAGGCGGAGCGGGCGGTGACCAGCTCGGCCACGCCGCGCGGGCGGGTGCGGGTCAACGCCAGCGTCCCCTATGGCCTGCATCACCTGATCCCGCGCGTGCCCGCCTTCAACGCCCGCTATCCGGAGGTCGTCCTGGACATCGTGCTGAATGACCGGGTCGTGGACCTGATGGACGAGCGAGCCGATGTGGCGATCCGGGTCGGGCCGATGGCCGCGTCCTCCCTGATGGCGCGCAAGCTGGTCGAGACGCGGATGGCGGTGGTCGCCAGCCCCGACTACCTCGCCCGGCGCGGGACGCCGCAGGCGCTGAAAGATCTGGCGGACCACGACCTGATCGGCTTCAATTTCGGGCGCCATCTGGACGGCTGGTCCTTCGTCACGGCGGAAGGCGAGCGGGTCACGCGGCCGGTAGAGGGGCCGGCGACGGCGGGGGACGGCGAGACCGCCCGGGCGCTGGTGCTGGCGGGCGCCGGACTGGCGCGGCTGTCCCTGTTCCACATCGGTCCAGACCTCGAGGCCGGGCGGATGGTGAAGGTGCTGGAGCCCTTCAACCCCGGCGACATCGAGGAAACCCGCGCCGTCTACGTCGGCCACGGTGGGCGGCTGCCCTCGCGGGTGCGGGTCTTCCTCGACTTCCTGGCGGAAGAAGCTCGGCTCTAGACGTCGAGGTCCATCGTCACCGGGGCGTGGTCGCTGGGCTGTTCCCAGGCGCGGACGTCGTCGTGGATGCGGGCGGTTCCGGCCTTCACAACTGGAGTCAGGCCGGGCGAGGTCCACAGATGGTCGAGACGCAGGCCGCGGTTGGATTTGCGGAAGTCGGCGGCGCGATAGCTCCACCAGCTGGCCAGCTTGGTCGGCTCGGGGATCTGGTCGCGCAGCACATCGGTGAAGGCTCCGGCATCCTGCAGGCGGCGCAGGGTCTCGACCTCAATCGGCGTGTGGCTGACCACCTTCGACATATAGCGGTGGTTCCAGACGTCGTTTTCGCCCGGCGCGATGTTGAAGTCCCCGGCCAGGATCAGCGGGCGCTGGCGGTCGCGGGTCGCCATGTCGGCGGTCAGGCGCTCGTAGAAGTCCAGCTTGTGATCGAATTTCGGGTTCAGGGCGCGATCGGGCAGGTCGCCGCCCGCGGGAATGTAGAAATTCTGGATCTCGACGCCATCGACCATGACGCCGACGCAGCGGGCGTGGCCCTCGCGGCAGACGTCCAGCTTCGGGGCCTCGGTGATCGGCTTGCGGCTGGCGATGGCGACGCCGTGCCAGCCCTTCTGGCCGCCGATCTTCAGGTGCGGCAGGCCCATGGCCTCGAAGGCGGCCCGGGGGAACTGGTCCTCCAGGCATTTGATCTCCTGCAGGCACAGGACATCGGTCCCGCTCTCGGCGACGAAGCGGCTGACCTGATCGATGCGGAGGCGGACCGAGTTGATGTTCCAGGTGGCGACGCGAAGCATGATCAGCGGAACTCGGGCAGGCGGCGGTTGAAGGAGACGACGGCGCGGCGGAAGCGGTCGCCGGTGGATTTGCTGCGGCCCCTGACCGCGACATCGGCGGGCGCGCCCCACTGTTCGCGGACGGCGTCGAACAGAAGCTTGTGCCGATCGTACTGGTGCACCACCGGGCTGGCGCCGCCGTCCGGATTGGCGATCAGGCCGTCGGGACGGATCCGCGGCTCGATGCGTTCGCTGAGCGTGGCGACCCGATCGTAGTTGGGACGGATGTCCGCCTCGACCAGTCCCAGATGGACGGCCAGATTGCAGGCCGCCTGATCGGCGCCGAAGATGCCGCCGATGGCCGAGCGGGGGATGGCCGACAGCAGCAGGATGGCCTTGCACAGGCGGCGCACGGCGGAAACCGGGCCGAAGACGGTGCCGACGCACAGGCAGGGCTGGTCGGCGATCAGGGCCGCGACGTCCGGGCCGACGAGGGCCTTCAGGTATTTCTGGTCGAAGGCGTGGTCCGCCAGGGTCCAGTCCTCGCTCTCGATGAAGACCTCCAGCGTCCGCGCCGGTCTGGCGAAGGGATCACCCTGGAACATGACGTCGCGCACATCGGTCAGCAGCACCTGCTCGACCTCGGGATGGGCGGCCAGCCAGGCGTCGTAGGCGGCGAACCGCTCCATGACCGGATGCGGAGACCAGTCGCCGGAGGGCAGGGGCGCGGCGGCGGTGACGCCATACTCGGCGAACAGGGCGTGGACATCGGGTCGGTCATCGGCCGTCAGCACGATCTCGCCGTCGAACACCGCCCGCAGGGAGCGCACGAACGGCATCAGCTCCGCCGCCGGATAGCCCGTCGCATAGCCCAGTACGGCGCGGGATTTCGCCCCTCCGCCGGCGGGTTTCCGGCCGGGCGGGACAAGGACGGCGCTGAGCCAGCCCAGATAGCGGGAAGCGGAGGACATGCCTGTCCGTACAATGCCCGCGCTTCGCCGAACAGCCCTCGTCCGGCGCGTAAAAAAGCGCCCGACCGGAGGGTCGGGCGCTGAAGGTTCGTCTCTCTCTCGCCGCCGGGAAGGGGATGAAATCCGTAGCGGTTCAGATCGGCTCCCACCGATCTGTGGCCAAAGTGCCACTCTCGAGAGAAAATGTCAAACTGCTGCGAGGCAAGGCGCCGCCGTGTCGATACGGCCACGCTTCGCCCGGCAGGCGAGTCCTAGTTGCGGCCCGGACGGCGGGTCGGGTCGCGCAGCTGGAACAGGCTGGCGGCCAGATTGGACGCGGGCTGCAGGGTGGTCAGGCGCGTGGTGGTGCGCGTGCCCTGGGCGTCGATGATGGTCCACTCCTGCAGGCGCACGGGGCTGCCGGCGAAGGACAGGATGATCTGGCCGTCGTTCGGGCGACGGGCATCGCGCGCGGTGATGGCGAAGGCGCCCGACTGCATGCGCGTCACGCGGTCAATGCGGACGCCCTGATCCAGACGGACGTTGCGCGCCAGGAAGGCCGACAGCGGGGTCTGGCCCAGCGGCACCTGCTGGAAATTGTTCAGGCGCGGATCGTAGCGCTTCACATTGTGGCCGTCCGAGACGACCAGCAGGCCGGCCGGGTTGGTGTACTCGAACCGCATCTTGCCCGGGCGCTGCAGATAGAAGCGGCCGGACCGTTGGGCGGGGCCGGAGACCTCGGTGAAATTGCCCTGGGCGGAGGTCAGGCCCTGCAGATAGGTCTGGGCCTGACGCAGGGTGGCCTGATCCTCGGCGGACAGGTTGGATTGGGCATGGGCGGGCAGGGCCGCGATGGCGGCGACGGCAGCTGAGCCCAAGGCAAAAGCGCGGCGTGAGACGGTCATGGCAATCTTCTCCCGTTCGGGATGGTTGTCGATCAGGCCGTCTTGCCGGAGCGGTCGGGCAGGGGTTTGGCCCAAGCCTGACCATATTCCGGCGCTCCGATGAAGGGTCATTCATCGACGCATCGCAAAACAGCGGGGCAGTAACGGCCTGACCGGTGACCTGTTCCTCTCCCTCCCCGGGGCGGGGAGGGAGAGGCCGATTACATGGGCGGGGGGCCGGCCAGGACGTCGCGCTTGCCGGCGTGGTTGGCGGGGCTGACCACGCCTTCCTGCTCCATCCGCTCGATCAGGGAGGCGGCGCGGTTGTAGCCGATCTGCAGACGGCGCTGGACGTAGCTGGTCGAGGCCTTGCGGTCGCGGGTGACCACGGCCACGGCGCGATCGTAGAGGTCGTCGCCCGAGGAGCTGTTGCCGCCCTCGTCGCCATAGGCGTTGTCGCCGTCGCCGTCCGGGTCGTCGGTGATCAGGTCGAGGTAGTCGGGCTCGGCTTGGGCCTTCAGGTGGTTACAGACGGCCTCGACTTCCTTGTCGTCCACGAACGGGCCGTGCAGGCGGGTGATGCGGCCGCCGCCGGCCATGTAGAGCATGTCGCCCTGGCCCAGCAGCTGCTCGCCGCCCTGTTCGCCCAGGATGGTGCGGCTGTCGATCTTGGAGGTGACCTGGAAGGAGATCCGGGTCGGGAAGTTGGCCTTGATGGTGCCGGTGATGACGTCGACCGACGGGCGCTGGGTGGCCATGATCAGGTGGATGCCGGCGGCGCGGGCCATCTGGGCCAGACGCTGGACGGCGCCTTCCACGTCCTTGCCGGCGACCAGCATCAGGTCGGCCATCTCGTCCATGACCACGACCAGATAGGGCATGGGCTCGGGGCGGATCTTCTCGGACTCATAGACCGGGCGGCCCTGCTCGTCGAAGCCGGTCTGGACGGTGCGTTCGAAATGCTCGCCCTTCTCCTGCGCCGCGCGGGCGCGCTCGTTGTAGGAGGCGACGTTGCGCACGCCGAGCTTGGACATGCGGCGATAGCGGTCCTCCATCTCGCGCACGGTCCACTTCAGGGCGACGACGGCCTTCTTCGGATCGGTGACGACCGGCGCCAGCAGGTGCGGGATGCCGTCATAGACGCTGAGCTCCAGCATCTTGGGGTCGATCATGATGAAGCGGCACTGTTCCGGCGTCAGCTTGTAGAGGATCGACAGGATCATGGCGTTGACCCCGACCGACTTGCCGGAGCCGGTGGTGCCCGCGATCAGCAGGTGGGGCATGCGCGCCAGATCGGCGACATAGGGCTCGCCGCCGATGGTCTCGCCCAGCGCCAGCGGCAGCAGATGCGAGGGCTTGTCGTATTCGGTCGAGGCCAGCAGGTCGCGCAGATAGACGGTTTCGCGCTTGGCGTTCGGCAGTTCGATGCCGATGGCGTTACGGCCCTGGACCACGCTGATCCGGCAGGCGCGGGCGGACATGGAGCGGGCGATGTCGTCGGCCAGGGCCACGACGCGGCCGTGCTTCACGCCGGGGGCGGGAACCAGTTCGTAAAGGGTGACGACCGGGCCGGGGCGGATCTGGTCGATCACGCCGCGCACGCCGAACTCCTGCAGCACGCCCTCCAGCATCTTGGCGTTCTGCTTCAGCGATTCCTCGTCGACCGAGGCGGTGCGCTGGGCGGGCTTGGACAGCATGCCCAGCGGCGGCAGGTCGAAGCCCTCGGTGTTGCCGGCGAAGTCGAAGGCGGTCTGGTTCTCGTCCACCTCGCGGCGCGAGGCCTTGGGCGCCTTGGCGGCGGCGACCTTGGGCTCCGGCGCGGCGCGGGCGGGCATCGGCGCGGGGGCGGGTTCGTCCCACGGCGGCGTGTCGTCGTCGGAGTCATCAAGGCTGACGGGGGCGTAGGTCGGTTCCGGCGACGGACCCGAGCGGGGGGAAGGCTCGGGGTCGAATTCGGGCTCCGGCTCCGGCTCGGGGCGAGGGCGCGGCGCGCGCTTCGGCGCAGGCTGTTTCGAGGCCTTGGGCGGCGGCGGCGCGCGACGGCTGCGGGCCCAGGCGAAGGTGTCGCCCAGATCGGCGATGCGCAGGCCGACGGCGTAGCCGACGCCCCACAGGCCCAGCGGCAGGAACAGGATGGCGGCGATGACCGGGGCCGCGCCAATGCGCAGGGCCTCGCAGGCCATGGTCAGCAGGCCGACGATGGCGTCGCCCCACAGGCCGCCGAAGCCCGTCGCCAGCGGCCAGGCGGCGGGATCGGGCAGGGCGGACAGGCCGGCGGACAGGGCCAGGACGCCGCCGGTGGCGGCCAGCGCCTTCAGCGGGCTAGGCTTGAGCCGCTGCTGGATCGCGTCGCCGATGGCGCCGGCCAGACCGAAGGCCATGGCCAGCAGGACGGCGGGCCAGGCGGCGAGACCCAGGGTCTGCATCAGCAGGTCGGCGAACATCGCCCCATTGGCGCCCAGCCAGTTGGTCGGCTCGGTCGAGGCGGCGGCGTTCAGGCTGGGATCGGCCGGATTCCACGAAATCAGGGCCACGACCAGCAGCGCCGCCAGCAGGGCCTGCAGCACGCCGCGGAAGCGCACGACGAAGGGCGCGTCCCACAGGATGCGGGCGCTGACCCAGGCGCGTTGACCAAGGACGAGGGCGGCGGACATGCGGTCGCGATCTCCGGGAAGGCGGGACTCGATGGCCGTTGTCGCCCGCGGAGGGTTAAGGGCCGTTTACCAGAGGGCGGTGCGGGGAAGTGATTGGTGGTTGGTGTTTGGTGGTTCGATGCCGCAATCGCCGAACCCGGGGCCTGCGGACGCCGGTGAACGATCTGGCCAGTCACCAATCACCAACCACCAATCACCTGCAGCCACCACTGCGCGACCATCTCGCACTGGACGGCGACCGCGCGCGGCGCGACAACCGGGGCCATGAGCACGCCGGATCGCTACGACATCATCATCGCCGGGGCCGGGATGGCCGGGGCGACCTTTGCGCTGGCCGCGGCCCAGGGCGGGCTGAAGGTGGTGATGATCGATCCGCAGCCGTTCGACGCCCAGCTGGCGCCGACCTTCGACGGCCGGTCCTCGGCCATCGCCTTCGCCACCTTCCGGCTGTTCGACGCCGTGGGCGCGGGGGCGGCGATGCGGCCGCACGCCTGCCGGATGGATCGCATCCTGGTCACCGACGGCCATCGTCCGGGCGCGGCGAGCCGCAGGGCGTCCTCGGCCTTCCTGCGCTTCGACGCCGACGAGATCGCCGACCGGACCGCCGGCGAGCCGCTGGGCTACATGATCGAGAACCGTCGCATCCGCACGGCGCTGGCCGAGGCGGTGTTCGCCGCCGGGATCGAGGTGCGGGCGCCGGCAAAGGCGGCGTCGATCGACGTCGGACCCGGCAAGGCCACGGTGACCCTGACGGACGGATCGGTTCTGGAGGCGCCGCTGGTCGTCGGCGCCGAGGGGCGGCAGTCGCCGGTGCGCAAGGCCGCCGGCATCGACACCCTGGGCTGGGGCTATGGCCAGAGCGGCGTGGTGGCCACCGTGTCCCTCGGCCGGGACCACGGCAATGTCGCCCACGAATATTTCCTGCCGGGCGGCCCGTTCGCCATCCTGCCGCTGACCGAGCAGCGCGCCAGTCTGGTGTGGACCGAGACGACCCGCCGGGCCGAGGCCCTGCGCACGGCCTCGGACGCGGCCTTCAACGCCCATCTGATGCGGCGGTTCGGTGATTTCCTTGAAGACGTCACGGTGGTGGGACCGCGCTTCGTCTATCCGCTGTCCCTGCAGTTGGCCGAGGACATGACGGCGCCGCGCATCGCCTTGGTCGGCGACGCCGCACACGGGGTGCATCCGGTCGCCGGTCAGGGTCTGAACATGGGGCTGAGGGACGGCGCGGCCCTGGCCGAGGTGCTGGTCGAGGCGATGCGCACCGGCGAGGATATCGGGTCGGAGATCGTGCTGGACCGCTACGCCCGCTGGCGCCGGTTCGACAATGTCGTGCTGACGGCAGGCTTTGACGGCTTCGTGCGCCTGTTCTCGAACGATATCGCCCCGGTGCGGCTGGCCCGCGATCTGGGCATGGCGGCGGTCAACCGCATCCCCGCCCTGCGCAAGGCCTTCATGCACGAAGCCGGCGGCGCGACGGGCGATCTGCCGCGGCTGTTGAGGGGCGAGGCGGTTTGAAGGGGTGACTGGTGATTGGTGATTGGTGACGTTGTGCTGAAGCACCTGCTCCGGGTCGGTCACGACCCTTGGCGGCATCGAACCACCAATCACCGTCCCGGCTCTGTCCTCAATCCAGCTGGCGCGCTTCTTCCGCCAGCATGATCGGCACGCCGTCGCGGATGGGGAAGGCCAGTTTGGCGCCCTTGGACACCAGCTCCTGCGCCTCGCGGTCATAGGTCAGCTTGCCGCGCGTGACGGGGCAGACCAGCGTCTCCAGCAGGCGCGGATCGACGGTGTTGGGGGTGTGGAAGGCGTCGCTGGTCATACGGGAAGGTTACAGGTTCTAGGGGCCAGGTTCTAGGTCAGCCCTGAAACCTGGAACCTGATCCCTAAAACCTTCACTGCATCAACGGCCCGTCGCCCTCGCCGTCGCCGCCGGCGGCGCCGATCTGCATCAGGGCGGTGAGCACCTCGGCGCGGCGGTCCAGATCCAGCGCCTCCAGCAGGGCCTGTTTCTCGGTGGGCTCGAAGGGCAGGGCCATGGCCAGGCTGTTGACCAGCGCCTCGGGCGGGGCGGTCTCGGCCGTGTCCCAGTCGATGTCGAGGCCGCGGGTCTCCAGATAGGCCTTCAGCGCGTCCAGCAGGGTCTCGCGATCCAGCGCGCCCTCGCCGGCAGGCGGAGCGACCAGATCATCGCCCCAGGCGTCGAAGGCGGCGCGCACCTGGCGATAGGGCGTCTTCACCGGCAGTTCCGTCGCCACGCGGAAGCGGGCCACCCCGGTGAGGGTGATCAAATAGCGACCGTCCGAGGTCTCGTTGAAGCTGGTGATCCGCCCCGCGCAGCCGATCGGCGACAGGCCGGGCAGGGTGGGCGCGCCGCCCAGGGGCTGGATCATGCCGATGATCCGGTCGCCCGCCATGGCGTCATCGACCATGTTCAGATAGCGCGGCTCGAAGATGTTCAGCGGCAACTGGCCGCGCGGCAGCAGCAGTATTCCCGAGAGCGGGAAGACGGGAATGACCTGCGGCAGGTCGGCGGCCCTGATGTAACCCTGAGCCACCGGCTCTCCTTACGCGAACAGAAGCGACGACAGGCGACGGCGGCCGTCGCGGGCGACATCGGACGTGGCGCCGGCGGCCTCGAACACGGTCAGCAGCTGCTTGCGCGCAGCCTGCTCGTTCCACTCGCGGTCGGCGGCGACGATCTTCAGCAGATTGTCGACGGCGGCCTTGAAGTCGCCGGAGGCGGCGAGGGCCTGGGCCAGATCGAAGCGGGCCTGATGGTCGTTCGGATCGGCGGCGAGCCGGGCCTCCAGCCCGGTCGAGTCGCCCGACGGCGCCGCAGAGGCCAGCGACAGCTGGGCGCGGATCGACTGGACGGTCGGATCCTTCGAGTCCTGCGGGGCCATGGCGATGGTCTGGCGGGCCTGTTCGACGTCGCCGTCGGCCAGATAGACCCGCGCCATGCCGGCGATGGCCTTCTCGTTGCCCGGGTCGAGGGTCAGCACCTGATCAAACGCCTGGGCGGCGCCGCCGAAATCGCTCAGCGACAGGGATTCCTCGCCCAGCGACAGGATCTGGTCGATGTCGGAATTGACGCTGGTTCCGCCGGTCAGCTTGTCGATGAAGGCCTTGAGCTGGCTTTCCGGAACCGCGCCCTGGAAGCCGTCGACCGGCTGGCCGTTGACGAAGGCATAGACGGTCGGGATCGACTGGACCCGCAGCTGGCCTGCATAGGCCGGGTTCTTGTCGACGTCGATCTTGACCAGTTTCACCGCGCCGCCGGCGGCGCGGACGGCCTTTTCGATCATCGGGGTCAGGGTCCGGCACGGTCCGCACCAGGTGGCCCAGAAGTCGACCAGCACCGGCTGGGTCTTCGAGGCCTCGACCACATCGGCCATGAAGCCGGCGTCGGAGCCTTCCTTGATCAGGTCATCAGGCAGGTCGGTAAGGGTCATGTCGGTCCTGGTCTTCGATCAGTCTTAACGCACGAGCCGTCAGATGGTCCCTGTCCGGCCACGCCTCAAGAGGCGCGACCGAGCGGCGCAGCGTCCGGTGTTCAGGCGGGGTCGTTGCCGGCGCCGGCGGGGCTCAGCTTCCAGCGGATCTTGGTCTCGGAATCGGTCCGGGCCGAGCCGCGCACCACGATCTGCAGCGAGCGCCGGGTCAGGCCCTCGTCCACATGGACCGAGGGTTCGATGGCCACGTCCGGCCCGTCGGTGCGGAACCACCAGCCCCGGCCCGAATGGCCGCGCAGCAGGATGGAGCGACGGTCGCGGGCCAGCGAGGCCTGGACGCCGGGCTCGAGCTGGAAACGGACGGCGTAGGGGGCGGCGATGGCGCGCACGACCTCCCTCTGGCCCGGGGCGGGATGCAGCCGTTCCTCGGCGCGCAGTTCGTCCAGACGCTGATCCAGATAAAGGCGGCGCTGGTGCAGCAGGCCGAAGTCATGGACCCAGCCGTCGTGTTCGATCTCCAGCCAGACGGCGCCTTCGCCGTCGCGCTGGTTGGCGTCGACATGCAGCGGGCGGCCGATCAGGCGGGGCCCCAGCAGTTCGCCCTTCCAGCCGCCCAGCGGCTCGCCGGTGGAGGTCTCGCCCAGGGTCAGGGTCGAATGGCCGGGCGTCAGGCGCAGGCCCTGACGGTCGGCGGCGCGGGGCGTCCAGCCCGAACCGGTGATCAGCCGGTCCTTGCCGCAGACGATCTCCAGCGACAGAGGCTGGGCGCAGGCGGCGTCGGACCAGGGACCGCGCGCGGGCGGGGCGGTGTCGGCGATGACGGTCAGCAGGGGGCTGCGGATGCGGGTCAGGCCGCCGACGGCGCCGGCGACATCCTCGGGCCGGGTCTCGGGACCGCGCGCGGCGGCGACGCGGGCGGCGGTGGACGGGCCGCCGCCCTGAACGGTGGCGAGGCGGCCGTCGGGCAGGGTGTGCAGGGTGACCGCATCCTGCAGCCGGGCGATGGCGTCGCTGACGGCCTCGGGCGGGGCCTCCGAAATCTGGCCGAGACCGTCTTCCAGCGTCAGCAGGTCGAGCAGCAGCTCCAGCCCGGCTTCGGGGCTGCGGCTGGCGTGGCCGCCGTCCGGGCCGACCGTGCGGGACAGGGCCTTCGACAGGCGGGCCAGGGCCGTGCGGCGGATGGCGGCGCCCGGCGGACCGGCCAGGACGCAGCCGACCAGGGCGGCGGCGGTCATCCGCTCGGACTGGGTGGCGACCCCGCCGGGCGGGCGCAGCAGCTGGCGCGCCTGACGGCCCAGAACGCTGGCCAGCTTGAGCCGCTCGGCCTCGGTGGCGACCTGACCCATGCGGCGGGCGGCGCAGGCCAGATTGACCGCGCGGCGGGCCAGAATGTCCGGATCCCAGGCGAAGGGCGACCAGCGGACGAAGACGTCGGACCAGATAAGGGTCAGGCGCAGGGCCTCGCGCGCGCCGCGCTCGCCCTGGGCCATCAGGGACGGCAGCCAGGCGAAGGCGTGCAGATCGACCGCGAAGGCGCGGTTGGGGCTGGGCCGGTTGAACGGCTCCTCGTCCGGCGCGATCTCGAGGCTGGAACCGGCCAGCACGAAACGGCCGCCGAGGATGCCCTTGCCGACGGCCGGATCGACCGGGCGGAAATCGCGCGGCGTGGCGGCGAAGCTCTGGGCGGTGCGGCCGCGCAGGGTCAGGGCATAGCCGGGCAGGCCATAGGCCTCGATCCACAGCTGACGGGTCAGCATCCGTCCGAGGATGGCGGGCCACAGGGTCGGGCCGGTGCTGGCGCCGGTGGCGCGGACCGGGGTGCGGACGGGCGCGCCGCGCAGGCCCGGGATCTCGCCGGGCGCGGGCCCGTCGCCTTCAGGTCGGGCGAAGGGGCCGAGGGGGCTCACGCGACCTTCAGGGCCTGGATGTTGGCGGCATAGGCGTCGGGGCCGCCCTTGAAGACGAAGGAGCCGGCGACGAGGGCGTCGGCGCCCGCCGCGACGCAGGCGGCGGCGTTGGCGCCGGTGACGCCGCCGTCTACCTGCAGGTGCGCCTTCGATCCGGCGGCGTCCAGCAGGGCGCGGGCCTTCTCGATCTTGCGCAGCGAGGTCGGGATGAACGACTGCCCGCCGAAGCCGGGGTTCACGGACATGAGCAGCACCAGATCCACAAGCTCCACCACCTCTTCCAGAACGGTCAGGGGGGTGCCCGGGTTCAGCACGACGCCGGCCTTGGCGCCCAGCTGGCGGATGCGACCCAAGGTGCGGTGCAGGTGCGGGCCGCTTTCGGGGTGGACGGTCAGGATGTCGGCGCCCGCCTCGCGATAGGCCTCCAGCCAGGGATCGACCGGGGCGACCATCAGGTGCACGTCGAAGGGCAGCCTGGTGTGCGGGCGGATCGACTTCACGATGTCCGGCCCGAGGGTGATGTTGGGCACGAAATGGCCGTCCATCACATCGACGTGGATCCAGTCGGCGCCGGCGGCGTCGAGGGCGCGGACCTCCTCGCCCAGCTTGGAGAAGTCGCTGGCGAGGATCGAGGGGCAGATCAGGGGGGCGGCCATGAGCCCCGGATAAGGCGGGTCGCGCGCGTGGGCAAGCCGGACGCCCGGTTCGCGGCCCGAACCATGCTACACGGTGTCGTCATCATTGGTCGGGAGGGCCGCCGTGAGTGAGTATCTCGCAACCGTGGAATGGGTGAGGGGCGACCAGCCCTTCCTCGACAACAAATACGCCCGCGCCCACGACTGGCGCTTCGACGGCGGCGCGGTGGTGCGGGGCTCGTCCGCGCCGGGCAGCGTGCCGGTCCCGATGTCGGACCCCGCCGCCGTGGATCCGGAGGAGGCGCTGGTGGCCGCCGTGTCCAGTTGTCACATGCTGTTCTTCCTCGCCTTTGCGGCCAAGGCGGGCTTCGTCGTGGATCGCTATCTGGACGAGGCGGTCGGGGTCATGGGGCGGGACGAGCGGGGAAAGGTCGCCATCGTCGCGGTGACCCTGAGGCCCGCCGTCAGCTTCTCGGGCGAGACGCTGCCGGATGCGGCGGCGCTGGACGACCTGCACCACCGCTCGCACGAGCACTGCTATGTCGCCAACTCGATCCGTGCGCCGGTGACGGTGGAGCCTCGTCAGGCCTAGGCGTCAGGGGATGGGTGGGGCGGCCGCGACATCCTCCAGCAGGGCGGTGAAGCGGCGGATCGCCTCGGTCGCCAGCTCGGCGTGATAGCGCATGGGCGCCGAGGCGCCGGGTTCGTCAAAGGCGTGGGTGCCCTCCGCGATCCAGGTCTCCACGTCCGCCCCGCAGTTGCGGACCATGGCGTGGACCTGTTCGGCGTTGCGGACGGTGGTCAGGTGGTCGCCGCGCGAGATGACCGCCAGGGTCTTCGGGCAATGCTTCCACGGCCGCATCCGGTTCAGCGCCCCCAGGCCGATATAGGGATAGGCCAGATAGACGGCGCGGACCCCGTCCAGGCTGACCCCGCCGGGGTCGGCGAGGCCCAGCATCCGGTCGTGTCGTTCGGAACTCATCGCCTCCATGATGCCCCAGCCGCCGTGGCTCCAGCCCGCCAGGGCGACGCGCGAGGCATCCACGTCCCGCCTGCGTGACACGCCGTCCAGCGCCGCCAGGACATCGCCCGCCCGCCTGTCGCCGCGAAAGACCAGACCGGTGCAGACGGTCATCAGCGCCCGTTCACGGCTCCAGCCGCGTGCGCCCCAGGAATCGATGATGAAGGCCCGCCAGCCCGCGGCCTTCGCCGCCTCGGCATAGTGGGTCATGTGCGCACGCAGGCCGCCGCAGCCGTGGAACAGGAGGACCGCCGGGCGGGGGCGGTCGTCGTCCGGGCCGATCACGGTGACGCCGGGTTCGAGCAGGGCCCAGCGGGCGGCAAGCGTATCCATGGCCGCCAGTGAGCCCCGCTTTGTCCGCGAACGCCACCCCTTGCGATCGGTCAGTTTCAGATATATCTAAATCGACATGAACAGATATATCGAAAATGAGGATGCGATGATGTGGCATCAGGGCTGGGGTCATCGTGGCCCCGGAAGGTTCGGGCGCGGCATGCGCAATGAGTTCGGTCGCGGCTCGCCGGGCGGTGGGCGCGGCGGTCCGCGCGGGCATCGCGGCGGAGGCAAGCGACTGCTGGCGCGGGGCGACCTGCGCTGGCTGATCCTGTCGCTGATCGCCGAGGACGGCCCGGCGCACGGCTATGAGCTGATCAAGGCCATCGAGACGCGGATGGGCGGCGCCTACGCCCCCAGCCCCGGCGTCATCTATCCGACCCTGACCCTGCTGGAGGAGATGGGCGCGCTGGAAGGCCGCGAAGAGGGCGGCAAGAAGCGCTACGCCATCACCGGGGCGGGGCAGGCGCTGCTGGAGGAGAATGCCGACGCCCTGTCCGACCTGCGTGAGACGCTGGCGAAATTCGCCCATCGCGCCGCCCGCCCGACCCTGATCGCCGAGGCCATCGTTCGCCTGCGCGGCGTGGTTCACGCCAAGCTGGCCGAGGACATTCCGCTGGACGAGGCCCGGATCAGGGAAGTCGCCGACATCCTCAATCAGGCCGCGGACCGGGTGGAAAAGGCATGACGGACGCGCTTCGTATCGCCCGGCGAGTCCGGCATCCGCTGAAATTCCGTCTGCTGGAGGTGGTCGAGGTCTCGGACCTGACCCCGTCCCTGAAACGGGTGGTTCTGACCGGCGATCTGAAGGACTTCGTCTCCCTCGGTTTCGATGACCATGTGAAGATCTTCCCGCCCCGCGAGGGCGAGCCCCTGGTCCTGCCGACGGTGGGACCGGACGGTCCTGTCTTCCCCGAACCGCGCCCGGTCGCTCGCGACTACACCCCGCGCCAGTGGGACACGGCAGCCCGGACCCTGACCATCGATTTCGCCGTCGGCCACGGCGGCCCGGCGACGGACTGGGTGATGACGGCGAAGCCCGGCTCACAGCTCGGCGTCGGTGGACCGCGCGGTTCCTTCATCGTGCCGACGGCCTTCGCCCATCACGTCCTGATCGGCGACGAGACGGCCATCCCCGCGATCATGCGGCGGCTGGAGGAGTTGCCCGGCGGCGTGACCGCGACGGTGGTCGTGGAGATCGAGGACGCCGCCTCGGCGCCGGCCTTCGTCAGCGCCGCCGATCTGACCGTCATCCGGGTTTGCCGAAACGGCGGGTCGCGGGGACGGGTCGAGGGTCTTCACTCGGCCGTCGAGACCGCCCTTCAGGAGGTGCCGCGCGAGGACGCCTACGTCTGGATCGCCGGTGAAAGCCAGGTGGCGCGGAGCCTGCGCGGCCTCGTGGTCGCCCTGGGCTTTGACCCGAAGGCGATGAAGGCCGCCGGCTACTGGCGCGCCGGGGCCGTCGGGGCGCATGAGGTGATCGAGGACTGACGCTCTGAAAAATCGCGACGCGGTCCGCGCTCAGGCAGCGAGCGACCGCGTCGCGAGCGTTAGCGCCCCTTCAGATCAGTGCCGGAACACGCGTACGCCGGTGAAGGCCATGGCGATGCCCTTCTCGTCGGCGGCGGCGATGACCTCGGCGTCGCGCATCGAGCCGCCCGGCTGGATCACCGCCGTCGCGCCGGCCGCGACCGCTTCCAGCAGGCCGTCGGCGAAGGGGAAGAAGGCTTCGGACGCGCAG
>JAVHYH010000038.1 GCA_031119155.1 Brevundimonas sp. | reverse complement strand
CCCGGTCTCTCCCCCGGTCGAGCGGGCCTCGACCCTGCTCAACGATTCGCCCGCCGCCATGCGCGACGGCTCCACCGGCCCGACCTACGGCATTGAGGATCTGTCGGCGGGTCGCGCCCTGCGTGAGGCGCTGGTCGAGCTGGAAGGCGCCCGCGATGTCTGGCTGGTCCCGTCCGGCCTCGCCGCCGTGACCGTCCCCCTGACCGCCCTGCTCCAGCCCGGCGATCAGGTGGTCACGACCGACGCCCTCTACGGCCCCACCCGCCGATTCCTGCATCGTCATCTGAAACCGCGCGGCATCGATGCCGTCTTCCACCCCGCCGAGGCCGGGACCGACGCAATCCTGTCCGCCCTCACCGACCGGACGAAGGTGCTGCTGATCGAGTCGCCCGGCTCCCTGACCTTCGACATGCACGACGTCCCGGCCCTCGCCGCCGCCTGTCGCGCGCGCGGCGTCCTGACGATCATGGACAACACCTGGGGCGCGGGCCTGGCCTTCAAGCCTCTGGCCCACGGCGTCGACGTCAGCGTCCAGGCCCTGACCAAATACGCCGGCGGCCACTCCGACCTGCTGATGGGCGCCATCGCCGTCGCGGACGACCGGGTCGGCAAGCCGATCTTCGAGACGCTGGAGGACTACGGCTGGCGGGTCACCTCCGACGACGCCTGGCTGGCCCTGCGGGGCTTACGCACCCTGCCCCTGCGCTATGCCGAACAGGCCCGCTCGGCCCGCCTCGTCGCCGACTGGCTCCTGACCCGGCCCGAGGTCGCCGACGTCATCTGGCCCGCCCTGCCCGGCTCGCCCGCCCACGCCCTGTGGAGCCGCGACTACACCGGCGCCGCCTCCCTGTTCGGGCTGGTGATGAAGGGCGGCGACACGCCCGCCGCCCACGCCCTGATGTCCGCCCTCAGCCTGTTCGGCCTCGGCTACTCCTGGGGCGGGTTCGAGAGCCTGATCACCCACGAGACGGCGCAACTGGCCATGCGCGGTTCGCCGCCGAAACTGGCCGGCGAACTGCTGCGGCTGCATGTCGGACTGGAAGACCCGGCGGACCTGATCGCCGATCTGGAGGTCGGGCTGGCGGCGTGGACGGCGACGCTGTGAATCCCTGGCGCGCCCTGCAGGATTCGAACCTGCGACCGTCCGCTTAGAAGGCGGGTGCTCTATCCAGCTGAGCTAAGGGCGCCCGAGGGCGGAATGCAGACTGCACGTCCAATCGCACGATGGCGATGATGGCGACAGACGCTGCGCGATCCATGGCCTCAGTAGCGCGAAGCGCGGTAGGCCAACAAGAATGGCCTCAAGTAGCCGCTAGGCGATATGCCCAACAAAGAAGCACTGACTGCTACGCAGTCAGTGCGTCCACGACTGCTTGCGGTAGGTGGCGAAATTGTCGGCGTAGGCCTTGATGATCACCGGCGGCTCCTGCGGCTCGTGCAGGCGGAAGGCGATGCCGTGGCGTTCGGCGTAGGCGACGGCCTCTTCCTTCGAATCGAAGGACAGGCGGACCTGGCCGTTCATGTCCGACGAGGAGGTCCAGCCCATCAGCGGGTCGATGGTGCGCGCCGAGGCCGGCTCGAACTCCAGCCGCCAGTCTCTCGACTTGGCCTTGCCGGACTGCATGGCGGTCTTGGCGGGGCGGTAGATGCGGGCGATGGCCATCGGAATCCTCATTCGTCCGGCCGAAGCCGGTTCCCGCGTCCTAAAAGCCTTCGGCATCAGGATCAAGGCAATGGATCAGGTCCGGCGCCCCGCCTGACGCCCCCTGCGCGGAAAATCCTTCGAATCTCCACATGCCTCTTGCCGCCCGGCGGCGCATGAAGGGACATCACTTCCAGGGCGAGGCCGGAATGACGGGCATGACGAAGACCAGCAACCAAGGACCAACCGTGCCCCTGTGGCGGGTGGCGCTCTGGGGCGGCATCGCCGCCCTGCTGGCCCTGCCCGCCATCGCCATGGCCTTCACCCGCGAGGTCGCCTGGGGGCCGGAGGACTTCGCCTTCGCCGCCATCCTGCTGGTCGGCGCGGGCGCCCTGTTTGAGCTGGCGGCGTGGAAGGTGCGCGACCTGACCGGCCGGCTGGTGCTGGCGGCGGTGCTGATCGGCGCTGTGCTGCTGGTGTGGGCCGACGGGGCCGTGGGGGTCTTCTAGGGCGCGACCTCGCGCCGCCTCGGAACAAGGCTCGCCGCCAGCAGCACCGCCCCCGCCAGACCGACGGCCAGGGCGACATAGGCGGCGACGGCGATCCAGGTCGTCAGCCCGTACATCACGACCACGATCCAGTGATCGAGAAACAGGCTGCGCAGACCCAAGAAGGCCAGCACGCCGGTCAGAAGCAGGACCGCGCCGAAGATGCGCAGGGCTTGAGGGTTGTTCCACAGACGCATGGGCGATCCCCGTCATGACCGGCGCCGACCCGTGCCGGGCGCAGCCGCTCTACCGATGAGGGTATTTCGCCACAACCTCTCCGGTCAAGCCGCCGAGGATCCCGGCGGCCGACGAGGCCGATATTCTGGTCGGAGTGAGAGGATTCGAACCTCCGACCCTCTGCTCCCAAAACAGATGCGCTACCAGGCTGCGCCACACTCCGATCCAGAGCGGCGCTCTTGCCACGCGCCGCCCCTGATCGCAATGCGCCGTGTGCTTATTCCGCGAAGAAGGGGTGGCTGACCTTGTCGCCCGGTTTGGCGCCGATCTCGTCCGAGCGGCCCGCGCGCAGTTCCAGCACCCCCATCGCCGGGCCGTTGGACGGCAGGACGGTGTCGTCGTTCGGGGCCGCATTCTTGACGATCGAGACGATCCGCCCGCGCGGGTCGATGTAGATGATGTCCAGCGGGCTGGGCGTATTGTGCATCCAGAAGCCGCGCTCGGCCACGTCCGGGAACTGGAACAGCATGCCGCGGTCGTCGGCCAGCGGCGGGCGCTCCATCAGGCCGCGCTGGCGCTCCATCTCATCGTCGGCGATCTCGACCATGAATTTGTGCTCGCCGGTCGAGGTGGTGACGGTCAGCGGCTCCATCGGCTCGCCGTTCGGCCCCTTGGGCGTGCCCAGGGCGCAGCCGGCCAGCAGCAGGGCGCCGGCGACGGCAGCCAGAATTCCGCGACGATGAATCATATGCATCCGCCCTTTTCCGGGGCGGAGACCTCAGCCGCCCATTCTGATTTCAGCGACCACCAGCCCCTTGGGGCCGTCGGCGAACCGCACCGAGACCGGCTCGCCCGGCAGGAGGTCATCCAGCCCGCAGCGCCGCAGCGTCTCGACATGCACGAAGATATCGCCCGCCTGCCCGTCGCGCACCACGAATCCGTAGCCCTTGGTGCGATTGAACCATTTGACGACCGCCGGCTCCAGCGGCCCGCCCGATCCGGTGAACTCCACCGCCGCGCGCGGACGGTCCGGGTCCATCGCCGGACGACGCGGCTGCAGCGCAGCCAGCGCCGGATCGCCCTCGCCCAACTCCAGGATCGCCGTCACCTGCCAGCCCTTGGGCCGGCGCACGCATTCGAACGAGATCGGCGCGCCCTCGCCGGCGGTTTCGTGCCCGGCGTCGCGCAGGCTGGAGATGTGGAGAAGCACGTCCTTCAGATCCGTCTGACCCGGATCGTCAGGAACGATGAAGCCATAGCCCTTGCCGGGATCAAACCATTTGATCCGCCCGGCGATCCGCACCGCGGTCGCCGTTTCCCCAACCTCGTAATCCGACACAACTTTCCCCCTGCCCGGGATCTGTACGGGCACGGCTTATTTAACACGGTTCTTCGAACACCTGAAAAGCGAAAAACACCCGTTTTTAGAGGTTGTATGAGTTTGAGCGCTCAACCGGACGCAGGCAAACCCTCCGCGCACGGCATGGAACAGCCCTGCGGCGGCGTCAGTCTGGCGATGTGAGGGAGACGCCCCGCGTGGCAGTCCCTAGGGGAATCGAACCCCTCTTTTCAGGTTGAAAACCTGACGTCCTAACCGATAGACGAAGGGACCGCAGCGCGGGGAAGCGGCGATATAGCCGAGCCGATCCCGCAGGCCAAGCCCCCACGCATCGCAAATCCCGATCCGACGCCGCGACCCGACCGGTCGTGGCCGCACGACGAACAGGCGCGCGAACATCATCGCGACGCTGCGGGAGCAAGGGTTCGAAATGTCTGGAGAAGCGCCTCACCAAAGAGGCTGGAAGTCTTTGAAAAGACTAACCCCGCGTGGCAGTCCCTAGGGGAATCGAACCCCTCTTTTCAGGTTGAAAACCTGACGTCCTAACCGATAGACGAAGGGACCGCGGCGCGGGGAAGCGGCGATATAGCCAACGCCTCCGAAGGCTGCAACGCCTTTTTCGATAAAAGTTCAGATCGCCGTTACGGCCCCGCTTTCGCCAGGCCCCGCCTCGGTCAGGCCATCCGCGGATCGGCGACGTCCTCGATCTCGAACTGCACGCCGCGCCGCCCGTTCCAGTCGTCCGCCTTCAGGCGACCGGCGAGGCTCAGCCCGCCGCCGCCCGCCAGCAGGGCCTTGCCGGTCGGCAGGTCGGCGCAGCGCCAGGCGATGGCCTTCACCGACGCCCCGTCCGCCCCCACCAGACGACAACGCACATGGCCGCCGTTCATGGCCACCGGCTCGCGCACCTGCACATGCTCCATGGCGAACAGGGGCTCGGGATTGGCCGGGCCGAAGGGGGCCAGGGCCTCAAACTGTTCGAACAGGGCGCGGGTGGCGGCGCGCGGCTCGATCAGGGCGTCCAGTTCGACCGCGTCCAGCGCCTCGGCCGCCGCCTGTTCGCCCGACAGCCGGTCGTTCAGGAAGTCGCGCAGCTCGCCGATCCGGTCCGCCTTGACCGTCAGACCCGCCGCCATCGCGTGGCCGCCGCCGGCGATCAGCACGCCCTGCTCCCAGGCCGCCTGCACCGCCTTGCCCAGGTTCATGCCCGGCTGCGACCGGCCCGAGCCCTTGCCCAGCCCGTTCACCGCATCCACGCCGATGACGATCACCGGCTTGCGCCAGCGTTCGCGCAGCCGCCCGGCCACGA
Source organism: Brevundimonas sp. (assembly GCA_031119155.1). Taxonomy (GTDB): domain Bacteria; phylum Pseudomonadota; class Alphaproteobacteria; order Caulobacterales; family Caulobacteraceae; genus Brevundimonas. The sequence continues at coordinate 12,665 of JAVHYH010000038.1, read as the reverse complement.
TCCCGACCACGCCCGGATGCCAGTCGTCGCCCTCGACCACGACCACGGCCGAGCCGTCGTCATGGGCGCCCGTGGCCTCGACCCGGCGGATGGCCTGATCGGTGACCTGTTTCTCCACCTCGCGTCGGGCGATGTTCAGCGCATCCAGCTCACGGGCCAGCGTCGCGGCCTCGGCGGGGTCGTCGGTGGACAGCAGGCGCGCGCCCAGATCGGACTTGCCGATCCGCCCGCCCGCATTGATGCGCGGCCCCAGGATGAAGCCCGCGTGATTGACCTTGGCCGGGCCTTCCTCGGCCCCGGCGGCGGCCAGCAGGGCCTTCAGCCCCGGATTGCTCCAGCTCGACATGACGCCCAGCCCGAGGCTGGTCAGCGCCCGGTTGAAGCCGGTCAGGCCGGTGACGTCGCAGATCGCGCCCATCGCCGCCAGATCCAGCCATTGGCGGATGTCCGGCTGCTCTCGACCTTCAAACAGCCCCCTGCCCCGCGCCTCGCGGTTCAGCGCGGCCAGCAGGACGAAGACCACCCCGGCGGCGGCCAGATTGCCCTGCCCGGAGTTGCAGCCGGGCCGGTTCGGATTGACGACCGCCAGACACTGCGGCGGCTCCTCGCGCATCATGTGGTGGTCGATGACCACGACCTTCAGCCCGATGGACGCCGCATGCGCCACCGCCTCATTGGCCGCCGCGCCGCAGTCCACGGTGACGACCAGATCGGCGCCCGAGGCCTTCAGGGTGTCGAACGCCTTCGCGCTCGGCCCATAGCCTTCGGTGATCCGGTCGGGGACATAGATGGGCAGCTCCGCCCCCATGGTCCGGAACCAGCGCACCAGCAGGGCCGCGCTGGAGGCGCCGTCCACGTCATAGTCCGCGAACACATGGATCGACGACCCGGCCTGCAGCGCGTCGATGATCGCCGTCGCCGCCGCGTCCATGTCGGTGAAGCTGGACGGGTCGGGGAACAGGGCCTTCAGCGTCGGGGCCAGAAAGTCCTGCCCCTGATCGGCGCGCACGCCCCGGGCCGCCAGCGCGCGCGCCAGCGGCTCGTCCAGACCGAGGGTCTGCATATGGGCGCGGATGACGCCGGGCTCGGCGGGCCTCTGCCGCCAGACCCGGCTGGAGAGCGAGCGGGAGACGCCCAGAAAGGCCGTGTCGGGGCTCCCGCCGTCCGCCATCAGGCGACCGGGCGCGTCGTGCGGATGCGCTGCACGGTGCGGGTCGAGGAATCCATCACCAGCGTGTGGGTGGTGACGAAGCCGTCGCGGAAGTGCACGCCGTCCAGCATGGCGCCCTTGGTCACGCCGGTGGCGGCGAAGATGGCGTCCTTCGAGACCAGCTCGTGCAGGTCGTATTTGCGGTCGAAGTCGGTCACGCCGGTGCGGCGGGCGCGCTCACGCTCGTCGTCATTGCGGAACACCAGTCGGCCCTGGAAGAAGCCGCCCACGCATTTCAGCGCCGAGGCCGCCAGCACGCCTTCCGGCGCGCCGCCCTGACCGAGGTACAGGTCGATGCCGGTCTCCGGCTCGGCGGTGTGGATCACGCCCGCCACGTCGCCGTCGGTGATCAGCACCACCTTGGCGCCGACCTCGCGCAGGGCGGCGATCAGCTCGGCGTGGCGCGGACGGTCCATGACGCAGACGGTGATTTCCGACGGCTCCACGCCCTTGGCCTTGGCCAGGTTCCGGACATTGTCCTGCGGGCTGAAGTCCAGATCGACGGTGCCGGCCGGATAGCCCGGGCCGACCGCGATCTTGTCCATATAGGTGTCCGGCGCGTGCAGCATGCCGCCGCCCGGCGACATCGACAGCACGCACAGGGCGTTGGCCATGGCCTTGGCCGTCAGGGTGGTGCCTTCCAGCGGGTCCAGCGCGATGTCGATGGCCGGGCCTTTGCCGGTGCCGACCTTCTCGCCGATGTACAGCATGGGGGCCTCGTCCCGCTCGCCCTCGCCGATGACGATCTTGCCGTCGATATCCAGGGCGTTCAGCGCCGTGCGCATGGCGTCCACGGCCAGCTGGTCGGCCTTCTTCTCGTCGCCGCGGCCGATCTGGGCATAGCTGGCGATGGCGGCCAGTTCGGTGACGCGGGCGGCGTCTGCGGCGAGGGTCGAGGCGTAGGGGGCCGTGTCGGCCATGGGCGGTCTCCGTGAGCGATGATCCCCGGATTCTGTCGCCCGGGCGATTCTGGAAGGGGTTACTGGCGGTTGATCGGCGGCGGGGCGCGGCCCCGTTCGCGGGCGGCGCGGATCCGCGCCTCGATCTCGGCCTGGGTCTGGGCGGTCACCGGCGACACTGGGGTGGCGGCGACGCGCTCCCGCACCTCGCGGGCGAAGGTCGTGGCGTCTCCGCTGGTCTGCCAGTCGATTCGCGCCGCCTCGCCGTTCAGGGCGCCGGCGCTGACGCGCAGGGTGTTCACCTCCACGGCGATCTGGGTCGGTTCCGGCGCCGGCGTGCCGCGCGGGAAGTCCTCCCAGCGCGGGTATTCCCGGTTCGCCTCGACCAGCGCCTGCACCTGCGGCGCGACCGGCGAGGTCATGTCCGTCCGGGGCGCGAAGGAGGTCCCACAGGCCGACAACAGGCCGGCGCCCGTCAGGACGACGCACAGCGCAGCATTTTTCCGGTTCAGCGCGTTCATTTCAGGGGTGGTCATATGCCATGATCATGACAGGCGGAAGGGCGGCGCGAGTCCTTGCGTCCAATAATGACGCGCAGCAGGAACCGCAGCATGGCCCGACGTCCGACCGTCCCGCCGCCCGAGGCTCCCTCCGGGGAGCCGGCGAAGCCCCGCCGCGCCGGTCGCCCGACCTCGGCCAAGCCGCCCCGCCCCCGAGCCGCGAAGGCGAAAGCCGCCCCCGAGCCAAAGAGCGAACCGACCACCCAGCCCGCGCCCGAGCCCGCCTCGCAACCGGAGCCGCAGCCCGAAGCCGAAACCGCCTCCTCCGCCTTCGGCGCCGACCAGCGCGAGATGCTGGAGACCCTCTCCCTCAATCTGGCGAAGGCCGCCATGACGGCCCAGAGCGCCATCGCCGAGGCCGCGCTTAGTCAAGCCGACCGCCCGGCCGCCCTGTCGCCCGACCCGTTCAACGTCGGCCCGGCCATGACTTCGGTCATGTCCAGCCTCGCCTCCCGCCCGGACCGGCTGTTCAGCGCCCAGGCCGACCTGTTCAACCGCTACATGGACCTGTGGGCGACCACGGCCCGCCGCGCCGCCGGCGAGGACGTCCCCTCCGCCGCCGTGAAGGACAAGCGCTTCAAGGACCCCGCCTGGTCCGAGAACCCCATGTTCGACATGATGCGCCAGTCCTATCTGGTCACCGCCGACTGGATGAACGGGCTGGTGGCCTCGGTCGAGGACGTCGACCCGCGCACCAAGCGCCGCGCCGAATTCTTCACCAAACTGCTGACCGACGCCTTCTCGCCCTCCAACTTCCTCGCCTCCAACCCGGTCGCCCTCAAGGCCCTGGCCGAGACCAACGGCGAATCTCTGGTGAAGGGGATGCAGAATTTCGCCGCCGATCTGGAGCGCGGCCACGGCAAGCTGAAGATCAGCCAGGCTGACGACGGCGGCTTCGAGGTCGGCGTCAACGTCGCCACCGCCCCCGGTCAGGTGGTCTGGCGCGACGACCTGTTCGAACTGCTCCAGTACGACCCCGCCACCCCGACCCAGCACGCCGTCCCGCTGCTGATCTTCCCGCCGTGGATCAACAAATTCTACATCCTGGACCTGCAGCCGCAGAACTCGATGATCCGCTGGCTCTCGGCCCAGGGCTTCACCGTCTTCGTCTGCTCGTGGGTGAACCCGGACATCGACAAGGCCGGCTACGGCTTTGACGACTATCTGGAAAAGGGCGTCTATCGCGCCGTCGAAAAGGTGCTGGAGCAGACCGGCTCGAAGACCGTCAACACCGTCGGCTACTGCATCGGCGGCACCCTGATGGGCGCGGCGCTGGCCCATATGGCGGCCAAGGGCGACAAGCGCGTCTCGGCCAACACCTTCTTCGCCGCCCAGCACGACTTCGCCGAGGCCGGCGACCTGCTGCTGTTCACCGACGAACACTGGCTGGCCGAGATCGAGCAGCAGATGGCCGCCGCCGGCGGCGTCCTGCCCGGCGCGGCCATGGCCGAGACCTTCAACTCGCTGCGCGCCAACGACCTGATCTGGTCCTTCTTCGTCAGCAACTATCTGATGGGCAAGGCCCCGCCCGCCTTCGACCTGCTGGCCTGGAACTCTGACCAGACCCGAATGCCCAAGGCCCTGCACATGGACTATCTGCGCTCCATGTACGGCCGCAACGCCCTGACCGGCGGCGACTTCGTCCTCGGCGGCGAGACCATCGACCTGTCGAAGGTGACCATCCCCCTCTATTTCCAGGCCAGCCGCGAGGACCACATCGCGCCGATGAACTCGGTCTACCGCTCGGCCCGCGCCTTCTCGAACGCCGACGTCACCCTGACGCTGGCCGGTTCGGGCCACATCGCCGGCGTGGTCAATCCTCCGGCGGCGAACAAATACCAGCACTGGATCAACCCCGCCCTGCCCGCCACCCTCGACGAATGGCAGGCGCAGGCGCAGGAACATCCCGGCAGCTGGTGGAACCACTGGGCGGCCTGGCTGCATGAGCGGTCCGGCCCGCAGGTCCCCGCCCGCGATCCGGCGAAGGGCCCGCTCAAGCCGGTCGAGCCGGCGCCCGGAAGCTATGTGAAAGTGAAGTCTTGAAGCGTATCGAACCCAATCTGCTGCTGGCGATCTCCACCGGCTTCTCCCTCGCCCTCGTGCTGATGACGACCAGCCTGTTCGGCGTTCAGGGCGTCTGGCTGCGCAACCTGCTGATGGTCATCATCTGCACCGGCGGCTTCGTCCTGCTGAACCCGGTCATGCTCAAGGCCATGAAAATCGCCCCGCGCCCGCCGATGATCCATGCGGACAGCCCCGGCACGGCGGTCTGGAGCAGCCTGTTCCCGATGATGGTGCTGCTGGGCGCCGCCGTCCCCGTCTTCTGGCCCGGCCACGACTACGGCCTGCTGGTCATCATCGCCTCGGTCTGGTTCGCCGCCACGGTGGAGTCCGCGATCAAGGCCGCCCGCGCCCGCTGACTCGCCACGCCGCAGCGAACTGCTAGGCTGGCCGGATGAAACACGCTCTCGCGCCCCTGTTCGCCGCCGTCGTCCTCACCGGCGTCCTGACCGCCCCCGTGGCTGCTCAGACCCGGCAGCCGACGCCCGAGACCGATCCCGCCGGCGTCCTGTTCTGGGCGCCCGCCGACCGCGAGCGGGTGTTCCGCACGATGGACACGGTCCTGCCCCACGCCCCGGTCAGCCGCGGCGACACGCCGGTCCGCGCCCTGCCCGAAGGCGCCCCGATCGACGTCGACCCGACCGCCTATATGCAGGACCAGCGGGTCGCCGGAGTGCTGGTGATCCAGGACGGCAAGGTGCGGCTGGAGCGCTACGGCCTCGGCATCGACGCCGACACCCGCTGGGTCTCCTTCTCCATGACCAAGAGCCTGACCTCGACCCTCGTCGGGGCGGCCCTGAAGAGCGGCGCCATCGGCTCGCTGGAGGATCCCGTCACCCGCTACCTGCCCGCCCTCGCCGGCGGCGGCTATGACGGCGTCACCGTGCGCCAGCTGCTGACCATGACCTCGGGCGTCCGCTGGAACGAGGACTATACCGACCCGAACGCCGACGTCGCCCGCTTCCTGCAGGAGCCGTCCGTCGCCGGTCAGGATCCGGTCGTGACCTACATGGCCCGCCTGCCCCGCGCAGCCGAGCCGGGCACGCAGTGGAACTACTCCACCGGCGAGACCAATCTGGTCGGCGCCCTCGTCGCCGCCGCCGAGAACAAGCCTCTGGCACAGCTGCTCAGCGAACACATCTGGTCGCGCGCGGGCATGCAGGCCGACGCCGTCTGGGCGCTGGATCAGGGCGGGCGCGAGATCGGCGGCTGCTGCGTCTCCGCCGTCCTGCGCGACTGGGGTCGCATCGGCCTGATGGCGCTGGAGGACGGCGTGGTCGGCGGCGAACGCATCGTCCCCGACGACTGGTTCGCCCAGGCCGTGACCAAACAGGCCGACATCGGCTCCCCCGGCGAAGGCTACGGCTTCCAGTGGTGGACCCAGGACGACGGCGTCTATTCCGCCTACGGCATCTTCGGCCAGACCATCCGCGTCGATCCCGAACGCAAGCTGGTCATCGTCGTGCTGTCCGCCTGGCCCAACGCCGTCGGCCGCCCCCACAGCGCCGCCCGCCGCGCCTTCCTCGATCAGGTGGTCCGCGCCGTGGACGCCGCGCCGCAGCCGTAGCTGGCGCCGGAGTAATGGAAATGCTACATTACCCGCATGGCTTCCAGGTCTTCAGCACTGTCGATCACCAGCAAGGGGCAGATCACCCTCAAGAAGGATCTGCTCAATCATCTCGGCATTGAGCCCGGTGACAAGGTCGATGTCGTCATGGCGCCCGGCGGCAAGCTTCTCGTCACGCCCGCGCGCGTGAAGAAGCCGATGTCAGCGCTCCTCAATCTGCTTCCCCCCTACGCCGGACCACCCGTAACGGATGAGCAAATCGAGGCGGGCATCGCGCGGGGCGCTGTCGAGGAATACCTCGCCGGCCTCCCTGAAAAGCCCTCTCGCAAAAAGTCCGCCGCTTGAGAGCCGTCGACACCAATGTTCTGGTGCGTATCTTCGGGAACGACGACCCCGATGCGAAAGCCAGAGCCTTTGCCGTGCTCAATGGCGAAGAGGACATTTTCGTCCCCACGCTTGTGGTTTGCGAACTCGGTTGGGTCCTGCGCAGCGTCTACAGGCGTACGCGCGGAGACTTCGCGCTCGTCGTTCGCGGACTGCTTGATATGGAGCGCATGGTCATGGACCGCGACGCGGTCCAGGCCGGACTGGCCTTTCTGGAAGCTGGCGGCGACTTCTCGGACGGCATCATCCTGTACGAGGCTGGACAGGCGCGTTGCACCGACGTCGTGACCTTCGATCAGAAGTTCGCACGCGTCGGCGCGCCGGACGTCGTTCTGCTCAGCTGAGCCCCGCGTCCTCGGCCAGACCCAGCATCAGGTTCAGGTTCTGCACCGCCGCCCCCGACGCGCCCTTGCCGAGGTTGTCCAGCAGGGCCACCAGCCGCACCTGCTCGCCCCCGCGATCGCCGAACACATGCAGCTTCAGCCGGTTGGTGCCGTTCAGGCCTTCCGGATCGATCCCGGTCATGGCCTCGGTCTCCTCCAGCGAGGCCACCTCGACGAACCGCTGGCCCGCATAGGCCTCGACCAGCGCCCCATGCACCACCTCGACCGAGGGCGAGCCCGGCAGGGCCGACAGGTGCAGCGGGACCTCGACCAGCATCCCCTGCCGGTACGACCCCACGGCGGGCGCGAACAGCACCCTGCGCTCCAGCCCGGTGTGCAGGGTCATCTCCGGCACATGCTTGTGCTTCAGCGTCAGCCCATAGGCGCGATAGGCCTCGGCCTCGCCGCTCTCGAACTCGGCGATCATCGCCTTGCCGCCGCCCGAGTAGCCGGACACGGCATTGACCGTCACCGGCCAGCCCGCCGGGATGATCCCCGCGCTGACCAGCGGACGCACCAGACCAATGAAGCCCGTCGGATAGCAGCCCGGGTTCGACACCCGCGTCGAGCCGGCGATGGCCTCGCGCTGATCCGGCGCCATTTCGGCGAACCCATAGGTCCAGTCCGGATCGACCCGGAAGGCGGTCGAGGCGTCGATCACCCGCACGGCGGGGTTCTCGATCATGCCGACGGCCTCGATGGCCGCATCGTCCGGCAGGCACAGGATCACCGCATCCGCGCTGTTCAGCGCCTCGCGCCGCGCCTCGACATCCCGCCGCCGGTCGCCCAGCAGCAGCAGCTCCAGATCGGACCGCGCCTCCAGCCGCTCGCGGATCTCGAGCCCGGTCGTTCCGGCTTCGCCGTCGATGAAGATGGTGTGGGTCATTGCGGCCTTTCGGGAGCCCAGCCCCCGGTTAGGTCATACAGACGCGCGTCCTTGAGGACGATCTGCTCGGCGTAGGCATGGACGGTGGACGTCATTCCGATTTCACCCAGGTCGGCCCGGCTCATGGTCCTGCCGTAAGCATCCGATTGAGGTAGGAATTTTTCCGCCGCGTCGATGACGAGGAACTGGGGCCGCCCATCATGCAGGCGGTGGACGATGCTGACCGCATACCGATCAGACGCCTGGCCGGCCTCTGACCAGTCGCCCAGTATCAGATCGATGCTGCTCTCGTGTTCCAGCTGCCCTTCGGCCCACTCGACCTTGTAGGTGCCGAGGTCGCGTTCGCCCTCGGAAAGCCAGCCCTTGGCGACAAGGATGTCAGCGCCGCAGCAGTCGCAGGGATGCACGTCCAGTTCGCCGACAGGGTCAACGTCAATCATGTTGAGCTTGTCCAAAAAGATCGATCGCGGTCGTACCGGTCAACCAGACCCCCAGAAGAACGATCACAATATTGGCGACGATGAGAAACCAGAAAGTGATCGGTTTGGTGGCGCGCGCCACATCAAACAACTGGCTTGGCCCTTTCCGGAAACATTGGTGCTTCCAGGCTGCCAGCACATCCCGGGTCAGCACCACCGCCAGAAAGGGCCCCACGAGCAGAAACAACCAACTGCCGTCCATCCTATGCGTCCTTCACAAACCCCAAAGAAAAAGGGCGCCCCGGTTTCCCGAAGCGCCCCTGATCCAACCCGTAATGAAACGGCTTAGCGCTTCGAGAACTGGAACGAACGGCGAGCCTTGGCGCGGCCGTACTTCTTGCGCTCGACGACGCGGCTGTCGCGGGTCAGGAAGCCGTGCGGCTTCAGGACCTTGCGCAGTTCCGGCTCATAGTGCGTCAGGGCGTGCGACAGGCCGTGGCGGATGGCGCCGGCCTGGCCCGACAGGCCCGAACCTTCAACGGTGCAGATCACGTCGAACTGGGTTTCACGCTCGGTGACGACCAGCGGCTGGGCGATCATCATGCGCAGAACCGGACGAGCGAAATACTGCTCCTGGTCCTTGCCGTTGATGGTGAACTTGCCGGTGCCCGGCTTCACCCACACGCGGGCGATCGCATTCTTGCGCTTGCCGGTCGAGTAGGCGCGGCCTTGCGCGTCCAGCTTCTGGACGGCCGGAGCGGCGTCTTCAGCGGCGACGGTGCCGAGGCCCTTCAGGGCGTCGAAGCCGGTGTTTTCGGTGGTGACGTCGGTCATGCTCAGACGCTCCGGGTGTTCTTGGCCGACTTCGAGGCGAAGTCGATGGTTTCGGGCGACTGGGCGGCGTGGCTGTGCTCCGAGCCGGCGAACAGACGCAGGTGCGTCATCTGCTTGCGGGCCAGCGGGCTTTCCTTCGGCAGCATGCGCTCGACGGCCTTCTCGAGCACGCGCTCGGGGAAGCGACCACCGAGGACCTTCTCCGGGGTCGTCGACTTGACGCCGCCCGGGTGGCCGGTGTGACGGTAGTACACCTTGTCGGTGTTCTTCTTGCCGGTGAAAACGACCTTGTCGACGTTGGTCACGACGACATAGTCGCCGCAATCGACGTGCGGGGTGTAGTCACCGCGGTGCTTGCCGCGCAGACGGTTGGCGATGAAGGTCGCGAGACGGCCCACCACGACGCCTTCGGCGTCGATGTGGATCCACTTCTTCTCGACCTCGGCCGGCTTCAGCGAAGCCGTGGTGCTCTTCAGCATAACGAGGAGTCCTTGGGAGACGGGCGAAACGGTGTGCTCCCCCGGCGGACCGGAAGAACGGAAGGCGCGCTGATAGAGGATGCCCGCCCGCCGGTCAATGCCGATTTGCGCGGCGATATCGGGCTATATCACTGTAAAACAAAGATAAAGTGGAAACGGTATTAAAATACCTTATTATTTGCGACTTGGGGTGCCGCCGCAGAGGCCGGGGATCGGGAGAAAGGCAGTAGGGAATAGGCAGTAGGCAATAGGCAATAGGGAAGCTTGCACCCACGGCCACCATCGCGCGACCCTACTGCCTACTGCCTACTGCCTACTGCCTACTGCCTACTGCCTCCCCTACGACCAATTTTGACGTACCGCCGTTCCATACTGCCTCCACACCGGAGGCTCCCATGAACGCCGCATCCCCCACCGACCCCGCCGACGCCGCCTGCCGATCCGCCCCCGACGACGTCTGGGAACAGGTCCGCGAGGACTATTTGGCCGGCTGGTCGGCGCCCGCCTGCTGCCGCCGTCACGGCGTCGGCCTCAGCACCCTGCGCAAGCGCGCGGCCGCCGAGGGCTGGCGGCGCGCCGACCGGCCGTGGAGCCCGCCCAACGGGCTGGACCTCGACGACGAGGGGCTGGCGCTGGAGGAGAGCGTCGATGGCGATCTGGAGCAGATCCCGCTGGGCGAGCTGTCGGTCGTCGCCTTCCAGCGGATGATGCGGGCGATCCTGCACGGCAACGCCATGGAGGCCCTGCGCTGGCGCCGGGTTCACACCATCATGCGCGACGAGGCCGACGAGCTGCAGCGCCGCTATCACAAGGCCGAGCGCGAGCGGCTGCAGGAGGCCAGCCGCCGCGACCGCGCCTTCGCCGACCGCGTCCTCAAGGGCGCCCGCGCCGACTACGCCGCCGCCCTGATGGAGTCCGAGGGCCGGGATCCGATGGACGAGCCCATAGACGGGATAGACGACATAGACGGGATAGACGGTGTATTTCGACCGTCTCCGCAGGCTCGACCGTCTCCGGGCGTTCTGCCCGGCCTGCCCGGCGGCGCGCCGTTCATGGGGCCGCCGTGATGGAACAGGCGCCGCTCAAACCTCCGCTTTCGTCATCCTCCGGCAAGCCGCGCAGCGGCGCAGACCGGGGGACCCAGCGGCGCCGCGACGGCGGCGAAAGACCCATGCCTGAAGGTCAGGCGCTCTCGACAGTTTCGCGCTCCCGCGCGCCGCTGGGTCCCCCGGTCTCGCTACGCTCGCCGGAGGATGACGAAAGCAAGGGACGCGACCACTCCCCACACCCCACACCCTAGTCCCTGCTGCATTCCGTCGCGCCCACTGTCACAGAACCCTGACGGACACCCGCCATAAGCGCCGCAGTTTCCGCCTCCGGAGTGCCTCCCCATGCGTTTGAACCGTCGTCACCTCATGGGAACGGGCGGCGCCGCCCTCGCCTTCACCGGCCTCGCCCGCCACGCCTCGGCGCAAGCGGCAGCCCCCGGCGAGGAGACCTACGTCAACCAGATCCACGGCTACGGCCCGCTGCGGGAAGACCCCAACAAGCTGCTCGACCTGCCCGAGGGCTTCACCTACCAGGTCATCGCCCAGGGCGGCGACACCATGGACGACGGCCTGTTCGTCCCCGGCCAGCCGGACGGCATGGCCTGCTTCCCGCTGGAGGGTTCGAAGGTCGCGCTGGTGATGAACCATGAGCTCAAGGGCTCCAGCAGCCTGCACCGCAACCTGGGGCCCGGCGGCCTGCATCAGGAGCGGCTCGGCCAGCTGGACGTGGCCAAGGCCTTCGACACCTACAAGGACGGTCGTCCCCTGCCCGGCGGCTGCTCGACCCTGATCTATGACCTGGCGACCCGCCAGTCGGTCAGCCACCACCTGACCCTCGCCGGCACCTCGACCAACTGCTGCGGCGGCCCGACGCCCTGGGGCAGCTGGCTCAGCTGCGAGGAGACCATCGAGACCCCCGCCGACGCCGATGTGACCAAGGCCCACGGCTGGGTCTTCGAAGTGCCCGCCACCGCCACCGGTCTGGTCGATCCCGTGCCGCTCAAGGCCATGGGCCGCTTCGACCACGAGGCGGTCTGCATCGATCCCCGGACCGGCGTCGCCTATCTGACAGAGGATGTGAACGACAGCCTCTTCTACCGCTTCATCCCCAACGTCCCCGGCAAGCTGATCGAGGGTGGCAAACTGCAGGCCATGGCCTGGAAGGGCGCCCCGTCCGCCGACACCCGCAACCAGGACGGCCGGCGCAGCTGGGCCGTCGGCGACTGGCGCGAGATCGAGTGGATCGACATGGAGGACGTCGAGGATCCCGCCGGCGACCTGCGCCTGCGCGGCCACCGCGCCGGCGCCGCCCTGATCGCCCGCGGCGAGGGCATCTGGTGGGGCGATGATGAGATGTATTTCACCGCCACCTCGGGCGGCCCGATCCGCGCCGGTCAGGTGATGCGTCTGGTCCCCGGCCTTAACGGCGCCGCCGACCGCCTTCAGCTGTTCGTCGAGAGCACGGACAAGAAGGTCGCCAACATGGCCGACAACATCACCATCGCGCCCTGGGGCCACCTGATCCTGTGCGAGGACAACTACTCCTCGGAGGTCCGCAACCACCTCAAGGGCGTCACTCCCGAGGGCCAGATCTACGTCATCGCCCGCAACGTCTTCCGCGGCAATTCCGAGTTCGCCGGCGCCTGCTTCTCGCCCGACGGCGAAGTGCTGTTCGTCAACATCATGTACCCCGGCATGACCCTGGCCATCCGGGGACCGTGGGGGACGGTGCGGAGCTGATCGCTCGACCTCACCTCTCCATTCGCCCTCAAGCGAATGGAGAGGACAGACCGGCGCGTTCAGCGACGGTCAGGTGAGGGCGGCTCCGTCGAAGCAGGAGGAACCGCGGACACCGGTGTCGGCGGCCAACCCCTGACCACCGCGCCGCCCCCTCCTGATCGGCGAAGGCGCCGATCTGTCCTCCCCATCGCCTT
>JAVHYH010000277.1 GCA_031119155.1 Brevundimonas sp. | reverse complement strand
CGCTGGAGCTGGGCGGCAACAATCCGCTGGTGGTCTGGGACGCCGCGGACGCCGAAGCCGTCGCGGGCATCGCCGTCCAGTCCGCCTTCATCACCACCGGCCAGCGCTGCTCCTGCGCCCGCCGCCTGATCGTGCCGGAGGGCCCGCAGGGCGACGCCATCATCGAGGCTGTCGCCGCCCTCAGTGACCGCCTGATCTTCGCCCCCTGGAACAGCCCGACCGAGCCCTACGCCGGGCCGCTGATCTCCGAGAAGGCCGCCGCCGCCGCGCTGGCCGCGCTTCAGGAACGCATCGACGCAGGCGCCAAGGTCATCCGCGCCTCCGGCCCGGTCGGCAATCTTCCGGGCGCCTTCGTCAAACCCGCCATCATCGACGTCACCGGCGTCGACGTCCCCGACGAGGAGATCTTCGCCCCCTTCCTGTCGGTGACCCGCGTGTCGTCCTTCGACGCCGCCATCGCCGCGGCCAACGCCACCCGCTACGGCCTCAGCGCCGGTCTGGTCAGCGATGATCCGGCCAACTGGCAGACCTTCATCCGCCGCATCCGCGCGGGCGTCGTCAACTTCAACCGCCCGACCACCGGCGCCGCCGGCGACATGCCCTTCGGCGGCCTCGGCGCCAGCGGCAACCACCGCCCCTCCGCCTACTACGCCGCCGACTACTGCGCCTATCCGGTCGCCAGTTTCGAGGCCGAGGCGGTGAAGAACATCGAGAGCGAGATCAAGGGGCTTGGGAGCGCGGACCTCCAGGTCCGCCCTGTCGCTGCTCCAAATGCGGACCTGAAGGTCCGCGCTCCACAGAGCGACCGATGACCGCCGTCGAAGCCAATGCCGACGGCCTGATCGGACCGACCCATTCCTACGCCGGCCTCTCCCCGGGCAACCTCGCCTCCAGCCGCAACGAGGGGCAGGCGTCCAATCCACGCGCCGCCGTCCTGCAGGGCCTCGACAAGATGAAGCGGCTGGCCGACCTCGGCCTGCCCCAGTTCGTCCTGCCGCCGCATGAGCGACCGAACATCCCCTTCCTGCGTTCGCTCGGCTTCGGCGGCACCGACGCCCAGGTCATCGGGCGCGCCTGGAAGGACGCCCCCACCTTCGCCGCCGCCGCCTGTTCGGCCTCGCCCATGTGGGCCGCCAACGCCGCGACGGTGACGCCCAGCGCCGACAGCGCCGACGGCCGGGTCCACTTCACCCCCGCCAACCTCGTCACCAACCTGCACCGCTCGCTGGAGCACCAGCAGACGAAGCGCGCGCTCGACGCCCTCTTCCCCGATCCCGCCCGCTTCGCCGTCCACGACGCCCTGCCCTCCGTCGCCCATCTGGCCGACGAGGGCGCCGCCAACCACGTCCGCCTGTGCGCCGAGCACGGCTCGGAAGGCGTCAACCTGCTGGTCTGGGGCCGTGAGGCGTGGGAGCCGTGGACCGGCCCCTTCCCCGCCCGGCAGACCCGCGAGGCCGCCGAGGCCCTCGCCCGCCGTCACGGCGCTTCCGGCGCCGTCCTCGCCCGCCAGTCGAAGGCCGCCATCGCCGGCGGGACTTTCCACAATGACGTGGTCTGCGTCGGCGCGCTGGACACCCTGTTCCACCACCAGCTGGCCTTCGAGGACACCGCCGCCACCCACGCCGCCATCCGCGCGGCGGCCAAGGGCTTCGAGCCGATTTTCGTCGAGGTGTCCGAGGCCGACCTCCCTCTCGCCGACGCCATCTCCAGCTATCTGTTCAACTCCATGCTGGTGCAGATCCCGGGCGAGGACCGCCTGACCCTGATCTGCCCGACCGAGACCCGCGACAACGCCCGCGCCCATGCGGTGGCCGAGGCCGTCGCCGGCTCCAACGGTCCCATCGGTCGGGTGGAGTACGTCGATGTGCGCCAGTCGATGCGCAACGGCGGCGGCCCCGCCTGCCTGCGTTTGCGCGTGGTGCTGAACGAGGCCGAACTGGCCGCGACCAACGCCAACATGCGCCTGACCGACGAACTCCACGGCGCCCTCAGCGTCTGGGGCGCCACCTGGTATCGCGACGAGCTCAAGGTCGCCGACCTCGCCGACCCGGCCCTGCTGGATCAAAGCCGCGGCGCCCTGGACGAACTGACAGCCATCCTCGGCCTCGGCTCGGGCTTCTATCCGTTCCAGCGAGACTGATGCGAACGCTCGCCCTCGCCTGCGCGATCCTCAGCCTGCTGATCCTCGCCGGAGTGACCTTCGGGGCCGGCGCCCTCTATCCCGACTACGATCCCCTGCGTCAGTTCATCAGCGAACTGGGCGCGACCGGCGCTCTCACCGGCCCGCACGTCAGCCTGGCCTTCATCGTCTCCGGCGTCCTGCTGACGACGTTCTGGCTCCTGTGCGCCGTCCTGTTCCCCCGCACGCCCCTGTTCGTCACCGGCTTTCTGCTCAGCGCCCTGAACGGCCTCGGCCTGTTGTTCGGCGGGGTCTTTCCCTGCGATTTCGAGTGCGCGGTGGACGGGGCCAGCCTCACCGGCGCCCTGCACAACATCCTCGGCGGCGTCGGCTATCTGTCAGGCGTGGCCGGCGTCTTCCTGATCGGACTGGCCGCGCGCGGACACCCCGGCCTGCGCCGCCTCTTCGTGCTCAGCCTGATCTGCGGCGTCCCGGCGGCCGGCGTCGTCTGGCTGGTCCATCCCGGCTTCGCCTGGATGGGCCTGTCCCAGCGCATTCTCGAAACCGCCTTCGCCGTCTGGGCCGTGGGCGTGGCCCTGACCCTGCACCGGCTTCCGGGAAACGAGCAGGACCCGTTCTCGCGCGTGGACTGACGCGTTTGCGCCGGGGTTCTTCACGACGAACACAACGAAGCCACAACGGGCACGACGATCATGCGCCCGTCCGATCGCGCAGCGATCCGTTCATCGCAGACGTCTCTCCGCCTTTGGCGAAGAAGGTTCGAACCCCGTCGTGTTCGTTGTGCCCCGTCGTGCCCGTTGTGATGAACCGTACTCAGCCAGACTTCAGGCCGCGAACCGCCCGCCCTTGGTCGCATAGGCCTGGGTGCCCTCGGTGAACACCTCGTCGGTCGGCAGGATGGTCTCGATGGCCAGGGTCTCGGCGCCCTTCAGCCGTTCATAGATCGGGCCGAAATCCTTCAGCGTCTCGCCCTTCAGCGCCTCGATGCTGTCGATCACGAAATAGACCTGCTGGAAGTCGTCGATCCGGTAGAGGGTCTTCATCACCCGCTCCAGATCGAAGCCGATCCGGTTCGGCGACGGGTCCTCAAGCGCGAACACGCTCTCGGTCGCCGACGACACGATCCCCGCGCCATAGATGCGCAGCTGTTCGGCCTCCTTCATCAGGCCGAACTCGACCGTGTACCAGTACAGCCGCGCCAGATTGGGCAGCATGCCCAGCGCCGCCGCCCGCTGCCCGCCCTTGCCGTAGGCCTCCATATAGGCGGCGAAATCCGGGTCGGTCAGCATCGGCACATGGCCGAACACGTCGTGGAAGATGTCCGGCTCCTGCAGGTAGTCCAGCTGGTCCGGCTTGCGGA
>JAVHYH010000276.1 GCA_031119155.1 Brevundimonas sp. | reverse complement strand
ATCCGCGACATCCTGCACCGCATCGCCGAGCGCTGGCCCTGCCGGGTCATCGTCTGGCCCGTCGTGGTGCAGGGCGACGCCGCCGCCGGTCAGGTCGCCAACGCCATCCGCGGCTTCGACGCCCTGACGGCGGACAGCCCCGTCCCCCGCCCGGACCTGCTGATCGTCGCGCGCGGCGGCGGCTCGGTCGAGGATCTATGGTGCTTCAATGACGAGGCGCTGGCCCGCACCGTCGCCGCCGCCTCCATCCCGATCATCTCGGCGGTCGGGCACGAGACCGACACCACCCTGATCGACTTCGTCTCGGACCGCCGCGCCCCCACCCCCACCGGCGCCGCCGAGATCGCCACCCCGGTGCTGGCCGACCTGCAGTACGCCGTGGCCGATTTCGAGCGTCGGCTGGTCCGCGCCGGGGGCCGCCTGCTGGAGGACCGCCGCACCCGCCTGCGCGCCGCCGCCCGAGGCCTGCCCGCCCGCCCCGAGGACCTGCTGGCCCTGCCCCAGCAGCGCCTCGACCTCGCCGGCAGCAAGCTGGGCTCGGCCCTGCACCGCAATGTCGCCGTCCACGAGCGCCAGTACGCCGCCGTCTCGGCCCGCCTCTCTGACGGCCTGTTGAACCGCGCCATCGAGCGTCGCCACGACCGGATGGTCGCCGTCTCCGAACGGTTCGAGCCCGCCATTCGCCGCCGCCTCGACCGCGATCAGACCCGGCTGGCCGCCCTGTCTCGCGCCCTGACCAGCCTCGATCCCAAACGCCCCAAGCCCGGCTTCGCCCGCGTCGAGGACGAAAGCGGCGCCATGATCGCCTCCGCCTCGGGCCTGCATGAGGGTCAGGCCGTCCGGCTGGTCTTCTCCGACGGTTCGAAGGGCGCGCGCATCGACGGCGGCGACGACCTGCCGCCCGCCCCGCCCCGTCCGCGTCCCGCCGCGCCGCCGAAGCCCAAACCGCCCGCGCCCGGTCAGGGCGACCTGTTCTGAATCCGGCGAGCCTTGGCGCCCGCGCCCGCGCCATCTAGGCTTGGCGCATGGACCAGACCGCCAATCCGCAAGCCACGCTCCACTATGGCGACGGCGAGTTCGCCGTGCTCAAGCCGGGGCGGTTCGTGACCTGCGCCGTCTCGGGCAAGACCATTCCGCTGGAGACCCTGCGCTACTGGTCGGCCAGCCTGCAGGAGCCCTACGCCGGGCCCGCCGAGGCCTTCCAGCGTCTGGGCCAGCAGCCCTGATGCTCGACCGCCGGGGCCTTCTGGCCGGAAGCGCCGCCCTGCTCGCCGCCGGAACCGCGCGTGCCCAAGGCCTGGGCCAGACCACCGACCTCGAACTCACCGGCCGCTTCGTCCAGGGCGGCCACGCCATCGGCCGCACCCGGCCGCGCGCCCTGATCTTCGTGGACGGCGAGGCCCTGTCCGCCGCCTCGGCCGAGGGCTGGTTCATCGTCGGCTTCGACCGCGACGCCCCCGGCAGCGTGCAGATCGAGGCCCGCTCCAGCGGACGCACCGCCTCCCGCACCCTCGACATCGCCACCGGGGCCTTCCCGTCCACCCGCGTCAACGGCCTGCCGCCCTCGACCGTCGCCCCGACCGATCCGGCCCTGCTGGCCCGCATCCAGGAAGAGGTGGCGATCAAGACCGAGGCCTTCGCCAGCCGCATCGACGCCGATGGTTTCAAGGACGGCTTCGTCTGGCCGCTGGAGACGTACCGCGTCACCAGCCGCTGGGGCTCGCAACGCGTCCTGAACGGCACGCCGGCCCGGCCCCACTACGGCATTGACCTGGCTGCGCCGCAGGGCTCGGCCATCCGCGCCCCGGCCCCCGGTCGTGTCACCCTGGCCCGTCCCGGCATGCATTTCGAGGGCGGTCTCGTCCTCATCGACCACGGCCAGGGCCTGATCACCGCCTATCTGCACCAGTCCCGCATCGAGGTTCGTCAGGGTCAGGACGTCCTGCGCGGCGACCTGATCGGGCGCGTCGGCATGACCGGCCGCGCCACCGGCCCGCACCTGTGCTGGCGCGGCAAATGGCGGGACCGCAACATCGACCCCTCCCTGCTGGTGAAAACCTGAGCAAGCTTGGCCGTTTACGCTAAAGTTGAAACGCCGTTCGCCGATAGACGCGAGCCGAATCCATCCCTAGACCTGAGTAGTCCGACGGCTTCACCGTCCCTATCCAGCCGCGTTCCATGTCCTCCCTCGCCTCGCTTCAGGTCCTTCTGGTTGACGACAACCAGCACATGAGGGCGATCACCTCCGCCGTTCTCCAGTCCGCCGGCATCCGCAAGGTGCGCGAGGCGACCGACGGCGCGGCGGCGCTGGAAATCCTGCGCGAGCACCCGGTCGATCTGGTCATTGTCGACTTCAACATGTTCCCGCTGGACGGGGTCGAGTTCACCCGACTGGTCCGCAACAGCCCGGACAGCGCCAACCCCTATCTGCCGATCATCATGATGACCGGCCATTCGGAGAAGAGCCGCGTCTATGAGGCGCGCGACGCGGGCGTCACCGAGTTCGTGGTCAAGCCGATCACGGCCAAGGCCATCCTCGACCGCATCCAGGCCGTGATCTTCAAGCCCCGCCCCTATGTGAAGACGGACGGCTATTTCGGCCCCGACCGCCGCCGGGTCCAGTCCGGCGCCTACAACGGCCCCTGGCGTCGGGCCCAGGACAACTCGCGCGACATCTGACCCGATCGGGGCCTGTCGTCACGCTTCCGGCGGCAGGGCGTCATAGACCGACTGGGGCCAGCGCTTGTGCACCCAGAACCAGTCCGCCGGAACCTCGCGCACCCGATCCTCGACAAAGGTCGTGATGGCCTGAACCCCGCGGGCGATGTCCGCCTGCCGGTCGCCGGTGGAGGTCACTTCGATCGGCTCATGAGCGGTCACGCGGAAGCGCACGCCCGGCAGCCGCACCACCGAGATCGGCTGCAGCACCGTCCCGAACCGCAGCGCCAGCCGCGACGGCCCCGGCGCCGCATTCACCGGCTGACCGAAGAAGGTCACTTCCGGCCCCTCCGAGAATTTCTGGTCGTTCAGCAGGGCGACGGACTCGCCCCGCTCCAGTCCGTGCAGAAGCTCGCGCGCGCCATCGCCCCCCTTGGGCGCGAACAGCTTCACACCGTAGCGGGCGCGGGTGTCGCGGATCTGGGCGTCCACATAGGGATTGTTCGCGGCGCGATAGGTGATCTGGCATGGCACCCCGGACGACAGGATCATGCTCGCCATCGTTTCGAAATTGGCCAGATGGCCCGAGACGAAGACCACCGGCCGTCCCCCGTCGCGAATGGCGTGCATCCGCTCCATGCCGACCACTTCCAGCCGCCCGCTCTCGACGGTGATCCGGTCCAGCAGCGGGGTCTCGGCGAAGGTGCGACCGACACGCTCCCACGCCTCCAGCGCCAGCGCCTTGCGCTCCGCCGGCGGCAGTTCGGGGAAGGCGATGCGCAGGTTGCGCGTCACCGTCTTGTGGGTGCTGGTCAGCGGCCCCAGCGTCTTCAGCAACCAGCCGCCGAGGTTCGAGGCCCGGTCCACGC
>JAVHYH010000037.1 GCA_031119155.1 Brevundimonas sp. | reverse complement strand
GCCCCTGCCCCTGCCCCGGCGCCCGTCGCCGCAAACGCTCCCGCCGCTCCGGCGGCTCCGGCCACCATCCGTGTCGATCTGGATCGCGTCGATCGCCTAATCAACGCCGTCGGTGAACTGGTCATCCAGCAGGCCATGCTGGCCCAGCGCGTCGCCGAAAGCGGCATGGCCGCCCGCTCGTCGGCGGTGATGATGGGTCTGGAAGATCTGGAACTGCTGACCCGCGAGATCCAGGACAGCGTCATGGCCATCCGGGCCCAGCCCGTGAAGTCGGTCTTCCAGCGCATGCCCCGTCTGGTTCGCGAAGTCGGCGACATGACCGGCAAGAAGGTGCGTCTGGTCACCTCGGGCGAGGACACCGAGGTCGACAAGACCGTGGTCGAACGCCTCGCCGAGCCGATCACCCACATGCTGCGCAACGCCATCGATCACGGGCTGGAGAAGCCCGAGGATCGCGAGGCCGCCGGCAAGTCGCCCGAGGGCACCGTCCATCTGGCCGCCCTGCACCGCTCGGGCCGCATCGTCATCGAGATTTCGGACGACGGTCGCGGCATCAACCGTGAGCGGGTCCGCGGCATCGCCGTCTCGCGCGGCCTGATCGCCGAGGACGCGGTCCTGACCGACGACGAGGTCGACAACCTGATCTTCCTGCCCGGCTTCTCGACCGCCGAGACCATCACCGACGTCTCCGGCCGCGGCGTCGGCATGGATGTGGTCAAGCGCTCCATTCAGGCGCTGGGCGGCCGTATCTCGATCAGCTCCGTTCCGGGCAAGGGTTCGACCTTCACCCTCAGCCTGCCGCTGACCCTCGCCGTGCTGGACGGCATGGTCGTCGGCGCCGCCGAACAGACGCTGGTCGCGCCGCTGTCGAACATCGTCGAAAGCCTCACGCCCAAGGCCGAGGACGTGCACTACGTCGGCGGCCGTGACGCGGTGATCCGCTTCCGCGACAACTATGTCCCGCTGGTCGATGTGGCCCAGACCATGGGCTTCCGCGACGCGCCGGTGGCCTCTGGCGAGGGTGTGGCTGTGGTCGTGGAAACCGAATCCGGCGCCCGCGCCGCCCTGATGTTCGACGCCATCCAGGGGCAGCGTCAGGTCGTCATCAAGAGCCTGGAAACCAACTACCAGCAGGTGCCCGGCGTCGCCGCCGCCACCATCCTGGGCGACGGCCGCGTCGCCCTGATCCTCGACGTCGACACCATTGTCGCCAATGCCCGCCGCCGCTCTCCCGGCGCAGAACTCAAGCTCGCGAGCTGATCCCCATGACCGAAGTGCAAAACAACGCCGCCGTCCGCGAACTGATCGCCTTCCGTATCGGCGAGCAGGAGTTCTGCGTCGACATCATGTCGGTGCGGGAAATCCGCGGCTGGACCCCCGCCACCCCGCTGCCGCGCTCGCCCGGCTATATGAAGGGCGTGATCAACCTGCGCGGCGCCGTGCTGCCGATCGTTGATCTGGGCGCCCGCTTCGGCCTGCGCACCTCCGAGCCGACGGCCCGCCACGTCATCATGGTGGCTCATATCGGCGGCCGCACCGTGGGCCTGCTGGTCGACGCGGTGTCGGACATCATCCAGCTGACCGACGGCGCCGTTCAGGCGACCCCGGACGTGGCCAGCGACGAGGTCCGCACCTTCGTGAAGGGCATCTTCGCGCTCGAGGGCCGCATGATCAGCCTGATTGAACTGGGCATGATCCTGCCGGAAGCGGAAGCCGAAGCCGCATGACCACCCCCGCCGGGGCGCAGTCGATGGTCGAGGGCGAGTTCGTCCTCACGCCGGACGACTTCCGTCACATCGCCCACACCCTGCACTCCTACGCCGGCATTGCGCTGGGCGAAGGCAAGGCGGCGCTCGTCTATTCGCGTCTGGCCAAGCGCCTGCGCGTCCTCGGCCTGCGCAGCTTCCGTGAATATTGCGCGCTGATCGACGGCGTGGAGGGCGTGGACGAGCGCCAGCTGATGACGGCGGCCCTGACCACCAACGTCACCCGCTTCTATCGCGAGCCGCACCATTTCGATCACCTGCGTGATCAGGTGATGCCGAAGCTGGCCGCCCACGCCCGCGCCGGCGGCCGCGTGCGCCTGTGGTCCGCCGCCTGCTCGAACGGGCAGGAACCCTATTCGATGGCCCTGACCGTTCTGCAGACCCTGCCCGAGGCGGCGGAGCTGGACGTGAAGATCCTGGCCACGGACATCGACCCCAACATGGTCGCCCAGGGCCATGACGGCACCTATTCCGAAGAGGCGCTGGAGCCGGCGCCGGTCACCCTGTGGCGCAAGTATTTCGACCGCGCCGATCGCGGCCAGTGGACCGCCGGCGCCCAGTTGAAGCACCTGGTGTCGTTCAAGGAGCTGAACCTGATCGGCGACTGGCCGATGAAGGGCCGGTTCGACGTCATCTTCTGCCGCAACGTCGTGATCTATTTCGACGACGCGACGCAGGAGAAGGTCTGGAACCGCTTCGTGCCGCTGATGAACCCCGGCGCGACCCTCTACATCGGCCATTCGGAGCGGGTCTCCGGCGCGGCCGTGTCGCGACTGCAGACCAGCGGCCTGACCACCTACCGGCTGGGAGGCGCGGCGTGACCTCTCCCGTCACCGTTCTGGTCGTCGATGACAGCCCCACCATGCGGGGGCTGCTGACCGCCGCCCTGCGCCGCGATCCCGAGATCGAGGTGGTCGGCTCGGCCGCCGATCCGCTGGAGGCCCGCGAGGCCATCAAGCGGCTGAATCCCGACGTCATCACCCTCGACGTCGAGATGCCCAATATGAACGGGCTGGAGTTCCTCGAGAAGATCATGCGCCTGCGGCCGATGCCGGTGGTCATGGTCTCGACCCTGACCCAGAATGGCGCCGACACCACCGTCGCGGCGCTGGAGCTGGGCGCCGTGGACGCCATCGGCAAGCCCATGGACGGCACCCCCGCGACGATCGCCTTTGCGGATCTGGCCGCCAAGGTGAAGGCCGCCGCCCGCGCCCGGGTCCGCCCGCGTGGCGACGCCGCGGCCGCCGTGCCCGCCGCGCCCGGCGACTATCGTCCGGACCCCAACCATGTGCTGGCCATCGGCGCCTCCACCGGCGGGGTCGAGGCGCTGCTGACGATCCTGCAGGGCTTCCCGGCCAACTGCCCGGCGACCGTCATCACCCAGCACATGCCCGCCAGCTTCACCAGGAGCTTCGCGGCCCGTCTGGACAAGGTCTGCGCCCCCACCGTCACCGAGGCCGAGGACGGCGCGCCGGTGAAGCCGGGCCACATCTACATCGCCCCCGGCGGCGAGGCGCATCTGGAAGTCTCCGGCGGCGCCGCCCCGCGCTGCCGTCTGCTCCGCTCGGACACCGTCAACGGCCACCGCCCGTCGGTCGATGTCCTGTTCGATTCCGTCGCCCGCCTGAACCGTCCGATGACCGGCGTCATCCTGACCGGCATGGGCAAGGACGGGGCCAAGGGCCTGCTCAACATGCGTGAAAAGGGCGCCCGGACCCTGGGCCAGGACGAGGGCACCTCCGTCGTCTACGGCATGCCGCGCGCCGCCCACGAGATCGGCGCCGTCGAGCGCCAGCTGCCGCTCCAACGTCTCCGTCCCGCCATCCTCGACCTGTGCGCCGCCTCCCCCCGCGCCGACACGACTGCTGCCTGAAGGATCCCGTATGCCTGCCGCCGCCTCCCTCCACGTTCTTGTCGTCGACGATCAGCTGACCATGCGGTCGCTGGTCCGCAACAGCCTGCAGCAGCTCGGCGTGCGTGAAATCCGCGAGGCCGCCGACGGCGAGATCGCCCTGCGCGAGATCGTCACCAAGCCGGTGCATCTGGTCATCTCGGACTTCAACATGCCGAACCTGGACGGTCTGGGCCTGCTGCGCGCCATCCGCGCCCACCCGCCGATCCAGACCACCGCCTTCGTCATGCTGACCGGCCGCGCCGACCGCGAGCTGGTCCAGCGCGCGGTGCAGTTCGGGGTCAACAACTACCTGGTCAAACCCTTCACCGTCGCCCAGCTGAAAGAGAAGCTGGAAGCCGTCTTCGGTCCCCTGACATGAGCCCGGCGCCGGACCGGGGTGAAGTGCGCGTCCACGTCGGCCAGGGCGAGCACCACATCACCGACGACCCGAACGTCATGCTGACCACGGTGCTGGGCAGCTGCGTCGCCGCCTGCCTGACCGATCCGCTCGCCGGCGTCGGCGGCATGAACCACTTCCTGCTGCCGGACGGCGCGGGCGCGGGCACCGACGCGGGCCGCCGCTACGGCGCCTATGCGATGGAGCTGCTGATCAACGACCTGATCAAGGCCGGCGCCCGTCGCGAACGTCTGGAGGCCAAGCTGTTCGGCGGCGGTCGCATGTTCGACAGCCTGCGCGACGTCGGCATGCAGAACGCCGACTTCGCCGAACGCTTCCTGCGCGACGAAGGCATCCGTGTCGTGGGCGGCAGCCTGCGCGGCGCCGGCGGCCGTCGCCTGCACTACTGGCCGGTCAGCGGTCGCGCCCTGCAGCGGGGCGTCACCGACGTCGTCACCCCGCCCGCGCGTCCCGTGGTCGCGCCCCCGCCGGTCGAGACCGGCGGCGAACTGGAGCTGTTCTGATGCCTGCCGACGCGCCCTCCCTGCTGGCCGCCCTGGCCGCCGAGATCGGCGATGTCCGCGCGGGCGTGGACCGGGTGTCGGGCCTGCTGACGGACCTCGTCCGCCGCCTGCCCGCCGAGCACCGGGCCGAGGCCCTGACCGACGCCCAGGCGCTGGATGTCCTGATCCAGCGGCTCGACGCCGTCGCCGGGGTGCTGGACGGCCTGGCCTCGGGCCAGACCTCGGCCGACGCGGTTTCCGGCGTGCTTCTCGCCGACATGGCCGGTCGCCTGAACGGGCAGCAGGCTCCACGCGCCCCCTCCGCCCCGGCTGACGACGCCGGCGACCTGCATCTGTTCGACTGACGCCATGTCCGCCTCCGCCGCCAACACCCGCGTCAATCTGGAGCACTCCTCGGTGCTGCTGATCGACGACAACGCCAAGTCGCTGGATATGCTCAGCTCGATCTTCCACGGCTTCGGCGTGAAGCGGCAGATCAAGTGCGAAAGCGCGGTCGAGGCGACGGAGATCCTCAAGACCCAGGCCGTCGATCTGATCCTCGTCGACTGCTCCATGCCCGAGATGGACGGCTATGAGTTCACCCGCTGGCTGCGCCGCGAGACGCCGGCCCCGGCCCGCCACACGCCGGTGATCATGCTGACCGGCCACGCGGCCCAGTCCAGCATCCAGAAGAGCCGCGACTGCGGCGCCAGCTTCGTCGTCGCCAAGCCCCTGACCCCCGCCGTCCTGCTGCGCCGCATCCTGTGGCTGGGCAATGACGAGCGCGAGTTCGTCGAATGCGAAACCTATGTCGGCCCCGACCGCCGGGTCCGCAATTTCGGTCCGCCGCTGGGCGAGCCCGGCCGCCGCGCCGGCGACCTGTCCACCCACGTCGGCGAACCGGCCGAGGCCAATATGGATCAATCCGACATCGACATGCTGATGAAGCCCATGCGGGTCTCGCTGTGAGCCAGGTTCGCACCACCAAGGTCGTCAGTCCTCTGGCGAAACAACTGGCTCGCCCCGGCGGCCGCACCATCGCCGACGCCCAGCGTCTGGCCGACGCCGGCCTGCAGCGCCACCGCGCCGGGGTGATGGACGACATCGAATGCCTGATCGGCCAGCTGGAGCTGCTCGCCGCCGTCGGCGCGCCGGAAGGCCGCGCCCAGGTCTATGGCCTGGCCTCCAGCCTGGTCGATCTGGCCGGCTTCTTCGACACCGGCCCGCTCTACACCGCCGGCTACAGCCTGTGCGATCTCAGCGAGCGCATGCAGACCACGGGCGTGTGGAACTGGCCCGCCGTCGAGGTCCATGTGAAGGCCCTGCGCCTGATCCACACCGGCGGCTGCAAGGTCGGCGCCGAGTCCGACCTCCTGCTCCAGGGCCTGAAGAGCGTGCTCGGGGCCTTCGCGCCCGCGACCTGAACCTGCTGCTTCAAGCGCAGGTTCATCACAACGAACACGACGAAGGCACAACGGACACGACGAGGACGGGAGCAGCCGCGTGGTGAACCATCGGCCGCAACGCGGCCCTTCCCGATTCCGTCGAAGCAGGGCGCTGTCAAAGCCGCTTCCCGGCTCTCGTCGTGTCCTTCGTGGTTCGTTGTGCGCGTTGTGATGAACCGTCGATCTGACGGCTCTCACCCCGCGAACCGCGCCTTCAGCTCGCCCTTCACCACCTTGCCCGCGGCGTTGCGGGGCAGGGGCTCCGACAGGATATGCACCTCGACCGGCGTCTTGAACGCCGCCAGTCGCGCCGCCGTCAGGGCCTTCAGCGTGTCGGCGTCCACGGTCTGGCCGGGGGCCAGCGACACCACGGCGACCGGAACCTCACCCAGCACCGGATGCGGTTTGGCGATCAGCGCCGCCTCGGCCACCGCCGGGTGTTCGAACAGCACCGCCTCCACCTCCTGGCAGTAGATGTTCTCGCCGCCGCGGATGATGATGTCCTTGGCCCGATCGACGATGAAGCAGAAGCCCTCCTCGTCGATCCGCGCCAGATCGCCCGTCCGCACCCAGCCGTCCACGAAGGTCTCGGCGGTGGCTTCGGGCTTGTTCCAGTAGCCCTTCACGATGTTCGGCCCATAGGCCAGCAGCTCGCCCACCTCGCCGGTCGGCAGTTCGGCGCCGTCCGGCCCTACCACCTTGATCGCGCTGACCGGCATGGCCGGGCCGCAGCTGTCGGGGCGGTTGACGTAGTCCTCGCCGAAATGATGCGTATGGGTGGCCGAGGTCTCGGTCATGCCCCAGCCGGAGCCGGGCCGCGCCGAGGTCTGGTCGTCGATCTGGCGCACCAGATCGGTCGGCGCCGCCGCCCCGCCGTAGGTCACCGTCTCCAGTGACGACAGGTCGTATTTATCCCGGTCCGGATGCTGCAGCAGCTGGATCGCCACCGTCGGCACCCCGCCGATCAGATTGATCTTCTCCCGCTCGATCAGCATCAGCGCCTCGGCGGCGTCGAAGCGTCTTTGGCAAACGAGCGTCTGTCCCGTCACCAGCGCAGGCAGCAGCAGGGCGTTGCAGCCGGTGGTGTGGAAGAAGGGGATGGACACCAGCCCGACCTTGGCCGGAGCCGTCGGGTCCAGCGTCGGCGGCGCCTCGCCGCGCCGCACGAAGGCGCGCACCAGCGAGTACAGCCCCGCCACCGCGCCGCAGCCGGCGTTCCGATGTGTGCCCAGCGCCCCCTTGGGGAAGCCCGTCGTGCCGGAGGTGTAGAAGATCGCCGCCGCATCTTCCGGGTCCAGCGACACGCCCGGCATCTCGCCCGGCGGCAGATCGGCCCACGCGTCCGACGTCCCGATCACCGACTCCAGCGTCCTCACGCGCGGGTCGCCCGACGCCTCCGTCCCCCGGCAGACCAGCACATCCGTCAGGTCCGCCAGCTCCGGCAGATGCGGCGCGATCCGCTCCAGCCGCTCGCCGTCCACGAGGGCGACCGTGCTGCCCGAATCCTTCAGCCCGTAGGCCAGTTCCTCGCCCGACCACCAGGCGTTCAGCGGCGTGGCGATGGCCCCGAGCAAGGTCGCGGCGAAGAAGCTGACCGGCCATTCCGGCACATTGCGCATGGCCACGGCGACCCGGTCGCCCTTCTTCACCCCGCGCGCCTTCAGGTCCGCCGCCAGCGCCAGCGTGGCCCGGGCGAAGGCCTCGAACGACACCCGCTCGTCGCCATAGACGATGAAGGTCCGACCGCCCCACTGACGCCCGGCCATGAAGCTGTGCATCAGGGTCGGCGGCGCATTCTTCCAGATCTTCGTGGGCCGCCCCTCGATGGTCGTCTCGACCACCTCGAACGGCGATCCGGGCGCGGTCAGGGCGGCGGTCGCCTGGGCGAGGGTCAGCGCGGGCCATGCGCGCGGGGCGGCGGCGGTGTCGGTCATGTGCGTTTCCTGGTCCGCCGCTTTGCGCGGTCTGGTCTGGACGCACTGTGATCCCGTTTTCCGGACCTGATCAAGGTTCAGTTGGTCGCAGTCCGATGCCGCGAGTCGGATCCTGCATGGGGGCGTTGCGATCCGGGGCCCGCTCGGGGGGAAGTTTGAATGAGCCGCCGGATCGCGTTCGCCCTCACCCGGCCTCTTCCACGGAGACGCACCGGCCGGATGAAGGTGACGAGGCGGTCCGGAGCCAAGGGGGGGAGAGGTTCGGGCCGCCTGCGTCTGCGCCCGTTGTTACTGAAAACCGGACGCAGGTTCGTTGTACCCCTGACCGGTCCCCGACACACCAATCACTTTGGTTATACGGGGTTCTACGAGCTCTGCGGGCGCCGGATCCGACGGCGGCGAACCGGCCCGTCTCTTCCCCTCCCGGGCCAGAAAGCCGGGGAAGCCGCGTCTGTCGCGAGCCTCCCCGGCGCTCCCGGATCAGCCCTGCACGAAGGCCAGCAGATCGGGGTTGATCACGTCCGCATTGACCGTGAGCATGCCGTGCGAGAAGCCGTTGTAGATCTTCAACGTGGCCCGCGGCAGGATCTCGGCCTGGAGCACCCCGGCGTTCCGGTAGGGCACCACCTGGTCGTCATCGCCGTGCAGGACGAGCGTCGGGACGGTGATCGCCTTCAGGTCGCCGGTCTGGTCGGTCTCGGAGAAGGCCTTGATGCCTTCGTAGTGGGCCTTGGCGCTGCCCATCATGCCTTGGCGCCACCAGTTGTCGATGACCGCTTCCTTCACATCCGCGCCCGCACGGTTGAACCCGTAGAACGGACCCGAGGCGACATCGCGGAAGAACTGCGCGCGGTTGGCGGCCAGACCGGCGCGCAAACCGTCGAACACCTCGATCGGCAGGCCGCCGGGATAGCGCGCGGTCCGCAGCATGATCGGAGGCACGGCGCTGACCAGAACGGCCTTGGCGACGCGGCCCTGCGGCAGGCCGTAGCGCGCGACATAGGCCGCCACCTCGCCGCCGCCGGTCGAGTGGCCGATGTGGACGGCGTTGCGCAGGTCCAGATGTTCCATCACCGCGGCGGCGTCCGCCGCATAGTGCGCCATGTCGTGCCCGTCGCTGACCTGTTCGGAGCGGCCATGGCCCCGGCGATCATGGGCGACGACGCGGAAGCCCTGGGCCAGGAAGAACAGCATCTGCGTGTCCCAGTCGTCCGACGACAGCGGCCAGCCATGGTGGAAGACGATCGGCTGGGCGTCCCGGGGGCCCCAGTCCTTGTAGAAGATTTCGACGCCGTCGGTGGTGGTGACAAAGCCGTTGGTCATGAGGGTTTCTCCATTGCGGGTGGTTTGGGATGGGGTGAAGGCGGCCGCCGCACTCGGCAGCCAGGGGAGGGCGGCCGCGAGTGCGCCGCTTGCGAGGATGTTGCGCCGGGACAGGTCGGCCATGATCGTGCTCCTTGGGAGACATGGGGTGAGGCGGACGCAGCCTGCCGCGCTCCCCGCGCGAGGGCGCGCGTGGCTTGGCCGTGGCTGGGCCATGTCCTGGTTTGGAAGTTGCGTTCTCCGCCGGCTACGGGCCTGTCGGCCCGCGCCTTCGAAGGTCAGGCGTAGCGGTTGAGGGCGTCCAGCAATGCCGTCTGGTGGCGGCGAACAATCCGTCGAAAGCTCGCATCATCACCAAGCGCCCGCGCCAGGACGATCGCTCCCTGTATTCCGGAGACCGCCTCTTCAGCGAGATCCAGGGCCAGGGCCGGCGGGACCCGCCCCACTTCAAGGCAGTGGGCCAGGGCCGAAATCCAGCGCGCGAAATAGTCCTTCACCCTGGCCGAGAACGCCTCGCCGGCGGAGTTCAGCCCGAGGCTTCCGACGACGCAGACCCGTCTTCCGGACCGGAAATACTCGGTCACATCGTCGAACATCGCCGTAACGGCCGCCGCCGGATCGACACCCTGCTCCAGCGGCTGGAAGATCGCGTTGGCGAACCAACCGTCGATATTCTCCAGGACCGCCTCCATCATCTCTTCCTTCCCGCCGGGAAAGAAGTTGTAGAGGCTGCCCTTGCCGAGCCCGGTCGCCTTCGACAGCGAGGCCAGGGTCGCGCCCTCGAACCCGTGCTCGCGGAACGCTTCCGCCAGGGCCGGCAGGGCGCTTTCGCGGTCGGTGAGGACGCGTTTGGAGCTCACAGGCCGAGCTCGCTCAGCGAGGCATGATCGTCCGGACGGCGCCCGAGCGGCCAGAAGAACAGGCGCTCCGACTCCTTGATCGGCATCTCGTTGATGCTGGAATGGCGGTTCGACATCAGTCCGTCTTCGGCGAAGAGCCAGTTCTCGTTTCCGTAGGCGCGGAACCACTGTCCGGCGTCATCGCGATACTCGTAGGCGTAGCGCACGGCAATGCGGTTGCCGGTGAAGGCCCAAAGCTCCTTGATCAGCCGATACTCGAGCTCCCTGTTCCACTTGCGCTCCAGCAGGGCCTGCGCCTCGTCGCGGGTCGTCGTGAACTCGACCCGGTTCCGCCAGCGCGTGTCGACGGAATAGGCCAGGGCGACCTTGGCGGCGTCGCGCGTATTCCAGCCGTCTTCGGCCAGACGAACCTTCTCGACAGCGGTTTCATGGGTGAACGGGGGCAGCGGGGGGCGGGACATCTGGGCGCCTTTCAAGGTCTGGTCGGTGTGGCGAACGCAGGATCGCGCAGCCGGGATTACAAGGACGGCTGGGGAGACAGGGCGGCGTCCGGCCGCCAACTCCTCAACTTGTACCGACCAGTACAAACATTTACCGAGCGGTACAAGTCCTCTTTTTCGGTCTCCGCCATTTCACGTCGCCGCCTACGTCGCGGCGGGGCCGAAACGCCTGAAGGTCAGCCCGCCTATGAGGGTGAAAACAGCCACGCGCCCTCTGCCGCCGTCCGGTTCGGAGACTGGCTCAGGGACCGGGCGGACGCGCTGCCAGCTCTGCAGAAGTCGCGTCCACTCCTCGCCGTTTATGCGGCGAGGCTGCCTTGCGGAGCCGCGGGGCGAACCAGGCCAGGTAACAGCCCGCGCGCATCTTCAAGACGGCCGCAGTGGCTACGCCCTGCTTTCCGGTTGGAAGAAGAAGGTGACGAGAGGGTTGTCGCCGTCGCCATCGGTAATCTCGATCGACGAGATTTCCAGATTGTCGCGCTCATGCCGGAAGAACGGGTTCGCACCTTGCGCCTCCACTTCTTCGTCCGCCCACTCAAAGCTGCGGCAGAATTGGAGGAAGGGGATCCGTCCCGCCAGATAAGCGTGAAGGAATCGAAGAGGCAGGGTGACTGGCGGCACGCCCTTTTGGTTGTCGGTCATGCTTGGCCCATCAATCCGAAGGCAACGTCTTCGGTGGCGCAATCAGCTTTGGAGGTGTCGGGCGTCGCCCGAACAGCCGACCTATGCAACGGCCAAGGAATGCAGTCCCCATCCAGATGGCCGCCAACACCATGAGGATCGGACGCCAGAACGTGACAATCAGCCAGCCGCCGATCACGAGTACAGCGATCCAGAACAGCGCGCGAATGAGCATCGCCGCGACGGCGAGCCCGATCAACCAAAGGACCCACTGCCCATTCCCTCCACCTCGGTGATGGTAATGATCGTGCCTCACGCTTCGGGCCAATCGAGCCTCCCTTCCACCATCGCCTTACTCGAAACTGACGCGGAATATTCCGTCGCCGGCGTAGGGTGCGACAATGCCTCTCAGGGGTTGTTCTGAGTTACATAGCCAAAGCTGGCTCCAGACCGGCGCTGGGGGCCAGCCGTGGCGCACGACTGCGTTCGGCTTTTCGCGATAGGCATCAGGTTTGATCGCGTAGGCGCATGGGTTCGTAAGCACGTCTTCTATGAGTGGTTTAAGCTGAAAGTGTTCAACCACTTCGGGATTCAGGCGGATTGCCGCGCACCGGACCTTGTTCAGGCACTCCGGCGTTCCCGTTCTGTAGGCTTGAGCGATCTTGCAGTGGCCGAAGCCCCCTGAGATGAACCTGCTCAACCGGTCAACGTCACAGAACGTCCGGTCTTCCCGGGTCTGGGCGAGATCAAACAGCCGGTCGCCCATGAAGGTCTCGTAGTCCATCCCGCTCAGCGTGGAGACGACGGCGCGCGAGACGGCGTTCGCATATTCGACCGAGTAAACCTCCGGATCGTAGCTCGCCCATCCCGGAGCATCGACATATCGGCTGTGCATGGAGCACCCCGACACCAGAAGGGCGACCAGGGCGGCGAGCAACCACTTCATGCACAACCCCGAATGCGCAACCGGACTACAGCTTTTGGTTATCGGCGAGCGCGGTCGCGAGTCAACAGCGAAGCTGGCGATCCGCGCGTCAGTCTGTTCCGGGAGGAGGAAATGGCGCACCCGAGAGGATTCGAACCTCTGACCCCTGCCTTCGGAGGGCAGTACTCTATCCAGCTGAGCTACGGGTGCGTCTGGCGGCGAGAACGCCGGAGGCAAGGCCTCTACAGCAGGACAGGCCCGCCCTCAATCCCGAAAGCATGACGACGCTTGGACATCCTGGCGCCAACGCCTAGCCTGCGCCCTCGCTTCGACGGGAGGATCCGATGCGCGCCGCCATTCTCGCCCTGCTGTGTCTTGTCGGGGCCTGCGCCTCCGGGCCGTCGGCGCCGCCGGCCGGAACCGGACCGGGCGGCGACAGCCTCGACGCCATCGCCCGCGACTATGTCGTCCTGACGCTGGAGATCGGCGAGCGCGAGCCCGGCTATGTCGACGCCTACTATGGTCCGGCCGAATGGCAGGCGGCGGCGAAGGCAAACCCCCGCACCCTGCCCCAGCTGATCCAGGGCGCCGCCGGCCTGACCGAGCGGCTGAACGCCGTCTCGACGCGCGGCGACCAGCCGATGATCGTGCAGCGCCGCGCCTATCTGCTGGCCCATGTCTCGGCGGCCTCGGCGCGACTGCGCATGCTGTCCGGCGAGACGATGAGCTTCGCCGACGAGGCCGAGGCCCTGTTCGGCATCCGCCCCGAGCTGCGGCCCCTGAGCAGCTTTGATCCGGTGCTGGCGCAGATCGACGCCCTGATCCCCGGCCCCGGCGCCCTGACCGACCGGGTGACCGAGTTCCGCTCCCACTATGTGATCCCGCGCGACCGGCTGCAGGTCGTCATGGACGCCGCCATCGCCGAGTGCCGCACCCGCACCGCGCGCCACATCCGCCTGCCCGCCAACGAGAATTTCACCCTCGCCTTCGTCGGCGACAAGCCGTGGTCCGGGTACAACTATTATCAGGGCAATTCGCAGTCGAAGATCGAGATCAACGCCGACTTCCCCATCTACACCGAGCGGGCGATCGACCTGGGCTGCCACGAGGGCTACCCCGGCCACCACGTCTACAACGCCCTGCTGGAACAGACCTTCGTGCGCGAGCGCGGCTGGGTCGAGATGAGCGTCTATCCGCTGTTCAGCCCCATGTCCTTCGTCGCCGAGGGCAGCGCCAACTACGGCATCGACCTGGCCTTCCCGGGCGACGAGGCGACCCGCTTCGAGCGCGAGGTGCTGTTCCCGCTGGCCGGTCTCGATCCGGCGACGGCGGAAAAGAAGGCGCAGCTGATGGCTCTGACCCGGCAGCTGGCCCGCGCCGAATACACCATCGCCGACGCCTATCTGGCGGGCCGGATCAACCGCGACACGGCCATCGAGCAGCTGATGAAATACAGCCTGTCGGACCGCGCCAAGGCGACCCAGCGCCTGCGCTTCATCGACACCTACCGCAGCTACATCATCAACTACGGCCTGGGCCGCGATGTGGTGCAGGCCTGGGTCGAGCGGCAGGGGCCGGACCGGTGGCAGGGCATGGAGACCCTGCTGTCCAGCCAGATCCTGCCGACCGACCTGGACTGATCGGCGGCCCTAGTTGATGACCCGGTCGTCCTGGTCCAGGCCCCGCATGAAGGCGGTCAGCCGGGCCAGGGCGCCGAGGTCGCGCTCGTCGGTGCGGCTGCCAGCGCGCAGATTGTCCAGCAACACCTCCAGCATCATCACCGCGTGCTTGGGCGTCTCGGGCTTCTGGTCCAGGATCTGGGCCTCGGCGCGGGCGCGACGGACTTCGTCGCTTTCGTCAGGGCCGCTGGATTGCGTCCAGACCGACCAGGCCTGATCGATGTTTGTCTTGGGCATGGGATCCGCCCTCCCGGGCGAAGCGTCGCGCGGCCCAGGCTTCCCAGGCGCCGACGAAGAAAGTGATACAGATGAGCAGCCACACCTCCAGTCGGATGGTGACGGCCGTCCACACGAAATGCCGGCCCGCGGCCAGCAGAAGAACGACGTGGGTCAGGACGGAGATCAGCTGGAAACCGGCCAGGGCGGTCAGCCACCAGCGGTCCCGCGTATAGGTCAGCCACAGGATGGCGATCAGGAAGGCTGCTTCCAGCGCCGCCACCCCGGCCCGCCAGTTGCCGATCTGGATCGGCTCCACGACGCGGACGAGGACCAGCAGGGCCAGGACCATCACGCCGACCGCGCGCTCTTCCCAGCCGCCGAACCAGAACAGCGCCAGCACCCCGGCGAGGGTGAAGACCGTGATCGCGATCGTGACCACCGACCCGTCCGTCAGACCACCGCCAGCCGACCGGTCGGCTTGGGATTGTTGACGTCGCCGTCCTGGGGCTTGCTCTCCCCGGGGATCAACAGGGCGTGGTTCAGGCCCATGCGACGGGCGTCGCGCAGGGCGTGATTGTGCGCCTCGACCAATTCGCCGCGCGCCTCGGTCAGGGTGTGCAGGGCCTTGGCGGCGGCGCTGAAGGCGCGGTGTCCGGCGCCGGCGGCCAGGCCGGCATCCATGCGGCCGGTCAGGGCGTGGGAGATCATGTCGGCCAGCCGGGCTCCGGCGGCGTCGATCAGATGTTCGGTTTCGCGCAGGTCGAGCGCGACCGTGCTGGCGAACTCGTCAGGTTTCCGGGCGATGTTCATAGGGTCCTTCGGGATCAGGGGTTTCCACCTGTCGGCGCGAATGGATCCGTCCCCCCGAGCACCAGACCGACCAGTCCCGTCAGGACGATCAGCAGGAAAAGCCCCCCGATGGCCCATCCGAAGACGGCCAGGGTGCGAACCCCCGGCGAGCCGGGCGTCCGCCACCGTCCCAGCCTTGCATAGAGCCCGTAGAGCCCCCCCGCGGCCGGAGTGGTGGAGGCGAGGGAACCGGCGACCCGGTCCGCATCGACGCCCTGATCTGGCGAGGAAACGGCGGCCGGCGGTATGGCGTGCGTCGCGTATGACGCGTCAGACGCCAGGGCCCTGAGCGCCGCCTTGCGGGTGCTGACGCCGAACTTTCGCAGCACCTCGCGGAAATGCTTGTCGACCGTGTTCTCGGAGATGCCCAGCGCGCGCGCGATCTCCTTGTCGGTCATGGTGGCCGACAGGCGCAGGCATTCTTCCTGCCGTTTCGTCAGCCGTTCCGGCATTCCGCATCACCCTCCCGGCTCCAGCTAAGTCAGTCCGGGCGTCGTCGTCCAGAGCCTTGATTCTCCACACGCCTTTGCGGGGCCCAAAGTGAACGCGCGGGAACGGTGTTCGGTCGCGTACGGAGATCACAGTCGCCGCACGCTCGGCGCCGGAGCTGAAGGCGCGGGCTACCCAGCACGGGTCATTTGCCGCGCACAGGCTTGACTGTATGAAGGGTTCATCGAGTTCTGCTTTTCCAAGCTTGCAAGGTCTGAGAGCCATGGCTGTCATCAATGCTCCCAGGTCTACTTGGGCCGACGTTTCTGGCGTAATTCCCTACTACGGCTTCGGTATCTTCGATCATCTCCAGAACAGCTGGAAGATTGCCTCAAGCGGACCGAACGAATTCGTGCTTCACGTCTTCTACGCCGAAGGCATAAGCGCCTATCCCGCAATGCTGACGTTCCGATCAGAAACGGGTTTCACCTATACCGGGGACTCCCCGTTCCCGACGGGAGTTGTGAGTTGGGTTGGCAAGGGCTTCCCCGGCGATGGTCCGGGACTTCCGCCTGACCCGGCTGCCTATGTGGGGATCAGCGGTGTCGCCAGTCTGGGCCTTTCGGTCCACCAGATCGTAACCGACCCTGCCAGTCTCTTCGCCGGCGATGACATCATCACCGGCAGCATGCGGACAGACGCGCGGGAGGGTGATGAAATTTACGCCGGAGATGGCAACGACACGATCATCGGCTCAATCGGGGCGGGCTGGTACGATATGGGGCGCGGCAACGGATCCCTGGATGCCGGCGAGGGAAGGGACTTTGCCAGATTTGACCTGTCCGACCGCACCCAGGCGGTCGTTTACACGCACAGCAATACCGAGGCGTCCGCGACGGTGGGAGGCGTTGTCGCCGTCACCCTGCGCAACGTGGAGCGCATAGAGATCATTGGGGGATCCGGCTACGATCTGATCACCGGCGGCGATGACGATGACATCATAAATCTTGGCCGCGGCGGTGGAATGGCTGACGGGGGTGAGAGCGATGAGGACGGTGATCTTGATCACGTCGTCATGGATTTCTCTGACGAAACCCGTTCTATCTCCTACGTCCACGATCTGATCCTTGGTCGAGCGCTCGCGGGGGAGGCCGTTCTCGCCGAGGTTCGCCGAATCGAGCAGGTAACGATCACCGGCGGGAGTGGTGACGACGTGCTGTCAGGCTTCGACAAGGACGATGTCCTGATTGGCGGCGATGGCGACGATGTCTTGAGGGGTGGTGTTGGTAGGGATGTACTGACCGGCGGGCTGGGCGATGACTTGCTGGATGGCGGCATCGGTTATGATGTCGTGCAGATGACCCGGGCAGGCAGGGTGGATCTGCGGATATCCGGCCCTCAGAATACCGGTGAAGGCATGGATACCCTCATCGATATCGAGAACGTTCGGGGAAGCCGCGGCGACGACCATCTTATCGGTAACGACGACGCCAACAGACTGGATGGCGGTGACGGCGACGACGTGATCGAAGGGGGCGGTGGCGACGATCTCATTACGGGCGGGCTCGGCAACAACATCCTGTGGGGCGGTGATGGTGACGATCGGATCAACGGTTACGAAGGCGGGAATATCCTGACTGTCCACGACCCGAGACAGGGTCAGAACGAAATCCACGGCGGGGCGGGCAACGATATCGTGTTTGGCTCCAACGGGGATGACATCCTCTATGGAGATGAGGGCGACGACCAGCTCTACAGCTGGGGTGGTCAGGCGCAGATCTACGGAGGCGCCGGTAATGACTATGCCTACGGCGGGGATGGTGACGA
Organism: Brevundimonas sp.; assembly: GCA_031119155.1. GTDB lineage: Bacteria > Pseudomonadota > Alphaproteobacteria > Caulobacterales > Caulobacteraceae > Brevundimonas. The sequence goes on along the minus strand of JAVHYH010000037.1, from coordinate 593 downwards.
TTTCATTGATGGTTCGGACGGAAACGACGTCCTGATTGGATCCCGCGGCGACGACGTGCTCATGGGGGGGCAGGGCAATGACACCCTGATCGGAGATGGTGATTCAGAGCTGGTTGGCGGAGGGGGGGCCTTGCCGGAAACCACCTTCAACGATCGCTTGGACGGCGGTGACGGCAATGACAGCCTGAACGGCAGACAGGGCGATGACGTCATGGTCGATGCCAGCGGCGATGACGTGATGGACGGCGGCAGCGGTTTCGATATTGTCGATTACTCCGGCGCCCGGGGCGGCGTTACAGTCAACGCCTACGCCCGTTGGGATGTCTATGCGAACTATTGGGCCCGTCAGGATACAGGCGGCGCCGGTAGCGACATCTTGGTGTCGATTGAGGGAATTATCGGCACACGATTTGACGACCGATTGACGGGAAGGAATGACGATTGGGGCAATAGCCAAGGCCAGACCTTCGACGAGTATTTTGATGGGGGCGCAGGCGACGATGTGCTCTCGGGAGAGTCTGGCGCCGACACCCTGATTGGCGCGGGCGGCAACGACACCATCTACGGCGGCGCCGGCAACGACACCATCACCG
>JAVHYH010000036.1 GCA_031119155.1 Brevundimonas sp. | reverse complement strand
TGCCGCGCGGCGGCATGCCGCTGGACTTCGCCTACGCCGTCCACACCGAGGTCGGCGACTCCGCGGTCGGGGTGAAGGTCAACGGCGAGCTCAAGCCGATGCGGACCCAGCTGCAGAACGGCGACGTGGTCGAGATCATCCGCGGCGCCAAGCGCGAGATTCCGGCCGACTGGCGCTCGCTGACCGTGACCGGCCGGGCCCGCTCGGCCATTCGCCGCCACATCCGCACCTCCGAGCGTGGCGAGTTCCAGAAGCTGGGCCGCGCGACGCTGGAGCAGACGCTGGTCCGGGCCGGCAAGACGCCGGACGAGATCACGCTCAAGCCCGTTCTGGAAACCCTCGCCGTCGCCTCCGACGACGATCTCTATGAGGCCATCGGCCGGGGCCGCCTGTCAGCGGCCAAGGTCGGCGAGACCCTGTTCCCGGCGCTGAAGGGCCGGCTGAAGGCCGGACCGGACCGCAAGCGCATCGACGACGAGCAGGCCCGCCTGTTCGTGCGCGGCGGCGGACTGACCCCCGGCGTCAGTGTCCACTTCGGCCACTGTTGCACCCCCGTTCCGGGCGACCGCATCGTCGGCATCATGGAGCCGGACGTCGGCCTGACCGTGCACACCATCGACTGCCAGCGCCTGGCCGACTTCGCCGACGACGACTCCGTCTGGCAGGACCTGCAATGGACGCCACAGGCCGAGCAGGGCGCCGTCGCCGCCGCCCGCATCCGCGCCACCATCAAGAACGCTCCCGGCGTCCTCGGCCAGGTCGCCACCCTGATCGGCGAGGCTGGCGGCAACATCCTGAACCTCGTGATGAGTCACCGGCAGCAGGACTTCTTCGACGTCGACATCGACATGGAAGTCGAGGACGCCAAACACGCCACCATGATCATGGCCGCCCTGCGCGCCAATCCGTCCGTCGATACAGTGGAGCGCGCCCGCGGGTGAGTGAAGACCGTCCCTCCAACGCCGCCCAGATGGCGTCGCCTTCCTACCGCCTCGCCGCCCTAGATCAGGACTTCGTGCTCAGCGAAGCCATGCGCGGCGCTCGCTTCCTGATGGAGTACGAGAAGGCTGAACAGGCGCTCAAGGCCTGGGGCGTCCGCTCCACCATCGTGGTCTTCGGCAGCGCCCGCGTCGGCGAGGACGCCGGCCCCAGCCACGCCCGCTGGTACGCCGAGGCCCGCAAATTCGGCCGCATCGCCTCCGAGCGGGGCGGGGCCATGCGCGGCACGGTCGGCCAGCCGCGCGACAACGTCATCGCCACCGGCGGCGGGCCCGGCATCATGGGCGCGGCCAACCGGGGCGCGAACGACATCGGCGCGCCGTCCATCGGCTTCAACATCACCCTGCCGCACGAGCAGGAGCCGAATCCCTGGTCGACGCCTGAACTGACCTTCCGCTTCCACTACTTCGCCATGCGCAAGATGCATTTCGCCATGCGGGCCAATGCGCTGGTCGTCTTCCCGGGCGGCTTCGGCACCTTCGACGAACTGTTCGAGATCCTGACCCTGCGCCAGACCGGCAAGGAACGGGCGATCCCCATCGTGCTGGTGGACGAGGCCTACTGGAAGGCCGTCGTCGGCTTCGACGCCCTGGTCGAGCACGGCATGGTCGCGCCGGCGGACCTCGAACTGATCAGCTTCGCCGAGGACGCCGAGGGCGCCTGGGCCGAGCTTCTGGCGCGCGGTCTGAACCCCGGCGCTGAAAACAGCACCGATCCGGCGCAACCGGCCCTTCAAAGCGAAGCCGTGACGGGGTAGGGGAGGGGCCATGACCTCCGAAGACGTACTCAACGAATTCCGTGACGCCGGCGCCCTGCGCGAAGGCCATTTCGTCCTGTCGTCCGGCCTGCACAGCCCGACCTTCCTGCAGAAGAACCTCGTCTTCATGGACGCGGAACGCTGCGCCCGCCTGTGCAAGGCGCTGGCGGAGAAGATCGTCGCCGCCGTCGGCCCGGTCGATGTCGCCATCTCGCCCGCCGTGGGCGGCATCATCCCCGGCTACGAGACCGCGCGCTGGCTCAAGGTTCCGTCGATGTACGTCGAGCGGGTGGACGGCGAGTTCAAGCTGCGTCGCGGCTTCCACGTCGAGCCGGGCCAGAAGGTCGTGATGGTCGAGGACATCGTCACCACGGGCCTCAGCTCGCGTGAATGCATCGCCGCCATTAACGCCGCCGGCGGTGAAGTCGTCGCCGCCGCCTGCATCGTGGATCGCTCCGGCGGCCGCGCCGACGTGGGTGTGCCGCTGATCGCCCTGGCTACTCTGGACGTGCCGGCCTACCCCGCCGACGCCCTGCCCCCCGAACTGGCCGCGATCCCGGTCGAGGATCCCGGCAGCCGCCGGCTGTCGAAGGGCTGAGACGCATGACCGAGCGGGTCCGGCTGGGCGTCAACATTGACCACGTCGCCACCGTGCGGAACGCGCGCGGCGGCCAGTATCCCGATCCCGTCCGCGCCGCGCAGGACGCCCTGATCGCCGGGGCGGACGGCATCACCGCCCACCTGCGCGAGGATCGCCGCCACATCTCGGACGCCGATATCGACAGCCTGTCCGCCGTCCTGCGCGACCAGTCCCGGCCGCTGAACCTTGAGATGGCTGTCACCCAGGAGATGCTGGCCATCGCCCTGCATCACCGGCCTCACGCCGTCTGTCTCGTGCCTGAGAAGCGCGAGGAGCGCACGACCGAGGGCGGCCTCGATGTCGTTGGCGGCCACAACTGGATCACCCCCGTCGTGCGCCAGCTGGCCGAGGCCGGATCGCGCGTCTCCCTGTTCATCGGCGCCGACCCCGCCCAGATCACGGCGGCGCACAGCACCGGCGCGGCCGTGGTCGAACTGCACACCGGCGCCTATTGCGACGCCGTCCGTGAAGGCCGCGAAGAGGAGGCCGAGGCCGAGCTGGCCGCCCTGCGCGCCGGCGCCGCACAGGCCGCCGCCCTGGGGCTGGAAGTCCACGCCGGCCACGGCATCGACTACGACACCGTCACCCCGGTCGCCGCCATCCCCGAGATCGTCGAGCTGAACATCGGCCACTTCCTGATCGGCGAGGCCATCTTCGTCGGCCTCGGCCCGGCCATCAGCCGGATGCGGGAGCTGATGGATCAGGCCCGCGGCATCGAGGTCGCGGCATGATCCTGGGCGTCGGCGCGGACCTGTCGGACATCCGTCGCATCCAGACCTCGCTGGATCGCTTCGGCGACCGCTTCAAGAACCGCTGCTTCACCGAGCTGGAGCGCACCCGCTCGGACCGCAAGCCGGACCCGGCCTGGAGCTACGCCAAGCGGTTCGCCGCCAAGGAAGCCTGCGCCAAGGCGCTGGGCACCGGCATGCGCTCGGACGTCTACTGGAAGGACATGGGGGTGGTGAACCTCCGCTCGGGCCAGCCGACCATGGCCCTGACCGGTCCGGCGGCGGAACGTCTGGCCCGGATGACCCCGCCCGGACATACCGTCCGTATCCATCTCACCCTCAGCGACGAGCACCCCTATGCACTCGCCTTCGTGGTGATCGAAGCCTTGCCCGTCGATTAATCAGGCTATACCGCTTGCGCCGCACAAGACCGCGCCGGCGGCTGGGGGATGAGAGCGAAGATGAGCGACGAGCACAAACCGCACGACGACCACGGCCAGACGCCGGACACGCGCCACGACACGCCTGAAACCCAGGCGCCCGAGGCCGTCGTGACGCCTGAAGAGCCCGTCGCGGACACGCCCGAGGCCCCGCCCGTCGACGCCGTCGAGGAACCGGTTGAAGCCCCGGCTCCGGTCGAGCCCGCCGTGACCGAAACGCCTGCGCCCGAGGCCGTCGAGCCCGCCGCTGAAGAGATCACCGCCGCTCACGAGGAGCCCGCGCCGGAAGAGCCTGCGCCCGCCGCTGAGGAGCCCATCCCCGCCGAGACCGTCGCCATCGGCTCCGCGGCCGCCGCCGTCACGGTCGCCGCCGCCAGCCAGCCCGAAAAGCGCCCCGTCTGGAGCGACGACGGCGACGCCCCGTTCGAGGACGTCGACACCACGCCCGTCTACGCCCGGACGAAGAAGTCGAAGAAGGCCAAGCCCGCGAAGAAGGAGCCGACCGGCTTCTTCGGCGAGCTGTGGGAAATCGCCAAGACCATCGCCGTCGCCCTGCTGATCGCCCTGGTCCTGCGCGTCCTGCTGTTCCAGCCCTTCACCATCCCGTCGGCCTCGATGGAGCCCAACCTCTATCAGGGCGACTACATCGTCGTGTCGAAATGGTCGTACGGCTATTCGAAGCATTCGATCATCGGCAGCCCGTCGATCTTCGACGGCCGCATCCTCGAACAGACGCCCAAGCGCGGCGATATCGTGGTGTTCAAGCTGCCGAGCGACAACAAGACCGACTACATCAAGCGCCTGATCGGCCTGCCGGGCGACCGGGTGCAGATGATCGACAACGTCCTGCACATCAACGGCCAGGCCGTCCGTGACGTGGTCGTCTCGCCGCCGGACCTGACCGACGCCTTCGACCGTCCGATCACCCAGCTGGACGAGACCTTCCCGGACGGCTCCAAGACCTACCGCATCCAGGACTTCGGCCCCGGCAACCTGCTGGACGACACGCCGGTCTTCATCGTGCCGCAGGGCCAGTATTTCATGATGGGCGACAACCGCGACAACTCGATCGACAGCCGTGTCGATCCGGCCCAGAGCGGCGTCGGTCTGGTCCCGGCCGAGAATCTGATCGGCAAGGCCGAGATCATCCTGTTCTCGTGGAACGAGGGCGCCTCGCTCCGCAATCCCGTCACCTGGTTCAGCAAGGTTCGCCTGAGCCGCTGGTTCAAAGTCCTGCACTGATGACCGACCGCCGGGCCGAGGCTGTCCGTGCGCTCACGCGCAACCTCGGCCATGACTTCGCCGACCCGACCCTGCTCGAACAGGCACTGACCCACGCCAGCGTGGGCGAGGGCGCCGAGCGGGACGCGCGGGGCCGCCCCTTCCTCGACAATCAGCGTCTGGAGTTCCTGGGCGACCGGGTGCTGGGGCTGCTGGTCGCCGACCGGCTGATGCGCGACTTCCCCGAGGCCGATGAAGGCGACATGTCCGCCCGTCTGCACGCTCTTGTCGACAAGGCCGCCTGCGCCCGCGTAGCCGAGCGGCTGGGGATCGGTCCGGCCATGCGCCTGTCGCCCGGCGAGGCCAAACAGGGCGGTCGCCGCCGCGAGGGCGTGCTGGGCGACGCCATGGAGGCCCTGCTGGCCGCCATCTGGCTGGACGGCGGCATCGACGCGGCCCGCAAGGTCTTCGACCACGCCTGGCAGCCCGAGTTCGCCGCCAATCCGAAGAAGGCCCTGACCAACCCGAAATCGGCCCTGCAGGAGTGGGCGCTGGGGCAGGGCAGGGCGCTCCCGACCTACCGGATCGTCGAGCGCACGGGCTCCGATCACGCCCCGACATTCACGGTTGAGGCAAGCGTAGCCGGATATCCGCCCTTGACCGCACAGGGTCGATCACGTCAGGACGCGGAGAAAGCGGCCGCGACGGCCGTCCTGAAACGTGAAGGCGTCATTTGACCGATCTCCAGAACCAGCGCGCAGGCTTCGCCGCCATCATCGGCGCTCCCAACGCGGGCAAGTCCACGCTGGTCAACCGCCTGACCGGCACCAAGGTCTCCATCGTCACCCAGAAGGTGCAGACCACCCGCTTCCCCGTGCGCGGCATCGCCATCTATGGCGACGCCCAGATCGTGCTGGTCGACACCCCCGGCATCTTCAGCCCGCGCCGCCGTCTGGACCGCGCCATGGTCGCCTCGGCCTGGGGCGGGGCGGATGACGCCGACGTCGTCGTCCACCTGATCGACGCGGCCTCGCACATCGCCGCCGACGGCAAGGACGGCACGGCCGCGGACCGCAAGTCGGCCGAGGACACCCAGACCATCATCGCCGCGCTCAAGGAAGCCGGGAAACAGGTCATCCTGGCGCTCAACAAGATCGACGGCATGCGCCGCGACACCCTGCTGGCCCTGTCGCAATCGCTCTATGACACCGGCGTCTACAGCGAGGTCTTCATGATCTCGGCCCTCAGCGGCGACGGCGTCGACGATCTGGGCCAGCGTCTGGCCGACGCCATGCCCGCCGGGCCGTGGCTCTATCCGGAAGACCAGTCCGCCGACGTGCCCATGCGCGTCCTGGCCGCCGAGATCACCCGCGAGAAGGTCTACCTCCGCGTCCACGAGGAGCTGCCGTACTCGGCCGCCGTCGAGACCACCTCGTTCGAAGACAAGCCCGACGGTTCGGCCCGCATCGAACAGACCATCTACGTCGAGCGGGAAAGCCAGCGCCCCATCGTTCTGGGCAAGGGCGGCCAGACCCTGAAATGGATCGGCCAGAAGGCGCGTGAGGAGCTGACCGAGCTGATGGACCGCCCGGTCCACCTGTTCCTGACCGTCAAGGTCGATCCGAAATGGCAGGACAGCCGCGCCCTCTACGCCCAGTTCGGGCTGGACTACGACGTCTGAGAGTTCGCGTTCGGTGTTCAACGTCCCCCGTCGCGCCGGGAACCATCCCCGGCTCGCTCTCGGCATCCTCGCCGGACTCTTCCTCCTTGTCGTCGGTCTCGTCGGCTGGGGACTGATCCGGCCCGCCTCGGCGCCCGAAGTCCGGTCCGAGCCCCTGCCGCCGCGCCCGCCGGTCGAGGTCGTCGAGACCCTGCCCGGACTGAAGGGCCAGCTGGATCACTGGGGCGCCACCGGCCAGTTCACCGGCGGCGTGCTGGTGGCCAGGGGCGATCAGGTCCTGTTCCGTCAGGTCTATGGCCCCGCCAACCGCGAGGAGGGTCGGGCCATGGCGCTGAACACCCGCTTCCGCCTGGCCTCGATCAGCAAGCAATTCACCGCCGCCGCCATCCTGCGCCTGCAGGACGAGGGCAAGCTGTCGGTCGATGATCCCGTCTGCAAATACATCCAGCCGTGTCCGGCCGCCTGGCAACCGATCCGGCTGCGCCATCTGCTGTCGCACACCTCCGGCATCCCCGACCTGATGGCCCGGCCCGGCTGGGGCGTCCGCCGCGTCACCCCCGCCACCCCCGCCGAGCTGACCGAGGATTCAAAGCGTTTCGGCCTGCAGTTCGAGCCGGGGACCAAGGTCCGCTACAACAACGCCGGCTTCAACCTGCTGGGCGCCGTAGTCGAGGAGATCACCGGCATGGGGCTGCACGACTATCTGCGGCAGGCCTTCTTCGACCCGCTGGGCATGGCCGACACCGGTTATGACGACGGCGGTCCCGACATGGCCATGGGATACGCCAATCTGGTCGGCGGGATCGCGCCGCAGCCGAAGGCCAACGTCAGCATCGTCTATGCCGCCGGCGCCCTGTATTCGACGCTGGACGACCTGCTGATCTGGGAGCGCGCCCTGCATCGCGGCCACATCCTGTCCTCCGACAGCTACCGCCAGATGATCGCCGACCATGCGCCGGACGACACGCCCGACGAACGCGGCAAGCCTCGCCGCCTGTGGGGTTACGGCATCTACGAGAAGGCCCTCGGCCGTCAGGTCCAGCCCGCCTTCGACGACAACCAGATCTTCCACACCGGCAGTTGGTCCGGCTTCCGCAACCTGATGACCTACCAGCCGGACGAGGACGTCACCGTGATCGTCCTGTCGAACAACTATCACCAGCGCGAGGCGGTCTTCCTGCTGTCCCAGCAGGGGATGGCCGAGGCGCTGGGGCGCGATTTCCCGACGGTCGTCGCCCGCTAGGGTAGGCGAGAATTGAGCGACGGTTTCGCGGTGACTTCAGCTACCGCAGCCTGCGATTTCGACGATCCGGACGATCCGGACGACGTGTTCAGGACCGGTCCTCGCGCGCCCAGCGTTCGCGGCGGGCCAGTTCGGCCGGACCCGGCTCCTGCGCGGCGACCGATCCGGTCACCACCTCGCCGGCGAGTCGATAGACGCTGACCACCACCCCGCTCCCGGACGGGGTGCTCTTCTCCAGCGTCCAGCCGCGCGGGCTGGCCGCACCGTCGAACAGCCGCTTGCCGCCTCCCAGCATGATGGGGAAGGTGAGGGTGGTCAGCTCGTCGATCAGCCCCGCCGCCAGCAGCGTGTGCACCAGCTCGCCGGAGCCCTGGATCAGCAGGTCGCGCCCCTCGGTCGCCTTCAGCGCGCGCACGGCCTCGACCACATCGCCCTCCAGCCGGTGACTGCCCGCCCAGTCCAGCGGCGTCTCGGGCCCAGCGACGACGTATTTGTTGATGGCGTTGAAGGCTTGGCCGATCTCGTCGTCCATCGTCGGCCAGTAGGCGGCGAAGATCTCATAGGTCCGGCGGCCCAGCAGCAGGTCGTAGTCCTCGCCCATCGCCTCGCCCATCAGACCGCCGACCGTCTCGTCGAAATGCGGCCAGACCCAGCCGCCGTGGCTGAAGCCTCCGGTCGTGTCCTCCTCCGGACCGCCGGGCGCCTGCATGACGCCGTCGATGGAGAGGAAGGTGGCCAGTCGGATCTTGCGCATCGGAAGTCTCCCTTGGTCTTCACAAGCGGGCAGTCGGGTCGCCCAGTTCCAGGTTCAGGTCGATGGCGGCCCGGACCAGTCGGGCCATCGCCCCGACATCGACCGGATCACCCTCGCGAAAGGTCATGTTGGCCAGCTCATACTTGCCGCTCGCCTTCAGGCGGGGCTCCAGCTCCCGCAGCCGCTTGCCTCGCCAGAGGCCGAACAGGACGCGCTGGTCCTCGGCGCGGATCAGGCAGACCGGGCCGGCGGCGAACAGGACGATATGGCCCCATTTGATCCGCTCGTCCGAAGCGCCGCCGTCGCGCACCGCCTGCCGCAGGGCCGCGACGACCTCGCGACGCCAACCGTCCTGCGCGGCGATATAGGCGTCCGGGTCCGTGCCCCGGAAATTGTGCCGCATGCCGGCGGCGGAGCCGTTCACGGGACGCGCCGGATCGGCAGGCGCTGACGCAGGTCGGCGTCGCGCAGCCACAGGCCGCCCCACATCACCAGCCCCAGATACACGCCGAACAGGGTGTGGCTGAACAGCGGGCTGCCCGAGTTCATGTGGGTGGCGATGGCCCCACCCAGAATGGCGGTCATCATGATCGCGCCGACCAGCGCCGTGCGTCGCCAAACGTACAGCAGGGTGGCGACCAGCTCGAGCACGCCGATCAGCAGGATGGCGCTTCCGGGCACGCCCTGCGGCGAGGCCTCCCGCGCGATTTCGGGCATCAGGAATTTGGGGGCGATCGACGCGCCCAGCATGAACAGGACGAACAGTCCGCTCAGCACGCGTCCGGTCCAGACCATGGGGGTGGCCTTCATGGGATATCTCCAGCGATGAAAGGGAAGGGCGGGGCGGCCCGTGACCGCCCCGGAGACGGCGTCAGCCTTGCGGCGGCTGCCAGTCACCCGACGGGATGACATTCACCATCCACGGAATGCCGAACCGATCCGTCAGATTGCCGTAGCCCGGCGACCAGAAGGTCTCGCCGAAAGCCATGTGCACCGTGCCGCCTTCGGACAGGGCGTCGAACCAGCGCTTCGCCTCCGCCATGTCCTCGGTGTGCAGGGTCACGTCGAAGCCGTTCTTGGGCTTGTCGATGTTGGTGCCGAACTCCGGCGGGATGTCCGCGCCCATGATCGACTGGTCGCCGACATCCAGCCAGCAGTGCATCAGCCAGTCCTTGTACTCCGGCCCGATGGGCATGTCCGGCGGACCGTCGCCAAACGGATAGGCCGCCGTCACCTTGCCGCCCAGAACGCGGGCATAGAAGTCGAAGGCCTCGCGGCATTCGCCCTTGAAACTCAGACTCGTCACGATCTTCATGGTCAGTCTCCGGTTTCGATTGGTCGTCAGTCGGGGTTGGCCGCCAGCCAGGCCTCCAGCCGGTCGGCGGTGCTGTTCCAGCCGTGTCTGTGGCCGGTCAGGCTCTGTTCGGACTTCAGCCCCTGATGGGTGAAGTCCATGACCGTGCGGCCGTCGTCGGTCTCGGCCAGTTCGACGGTCACCAGCGTATCGACCGGCGGTCCGTCCTCATGGCTCTCGTCCCATTTGAAGGTGAAGACGAGACGTTCGGGCGCGACGATCTCGCGATAGACGCCGCCCTGCCACAGATGCTCGCCGGTTTCCGGCGACGTCAGGCGGATGCGCCATTCGCCGCCGACGCGGAAGTCCGCGGTCACGTGGGTGGCGGGCCATTCGACCGGCCCCATCCACAGCACCAGCACCTCCGGCTGGCTCCACGCCCGCCACACCAGGGCGCGGGGCGCGTCGAACGTCCGCTGCATCCGCAGCGTCGGCCGGGTCTCAAGGTCTTCTGCAAGGGTCATCGCGTCTTTCCTGAAACCGGCCGGTCGCGGCGTTCAAAACGTCAGAGGGTCTTGATCAGTTCGTTCAGTTGATCGGCGACCTGGCCCCAGCCCTCGTGGAAGCCCATCGCTTCATGCTGCTTGAGGGTCTCTTCATTCCAGTGGCTGGCTGTCGCCGTGTATTTCGTCTTGCCGTCCGCGGTCGGCTCGAACTCGATCCGGGCGACCATGAAGGGCTGGCCGGACGGCTTCCAGTCGGGCGTGAAGGCGTCGGTGGAGATCAGACGGCGGTTCTCAACCACCTCCAGGAAGACGCCCGAGTTCGGAAAACGCTCGCCGTCCGGACCGTTCATGACGAAGTTGAACCGGCCGCCGGCGCGGGGCTCGACCACCGCGTCGGTGATGAACCACGGCTTGGGCGCGAACCACTGGCTCAGGATCGCGGCGTCCGTATAGGCGCGGAAGACCTTCTCCGGCGGGGCGTCAATGATGCGCTCCAGCACCAGATCGAAGGCGTGGGCGACGCCGTCCGTGTCGCACGGATTGTTGTCAGTTTCGGTTTCCATCGTCGTTTCCTTTCTGAACCTTGCGCAGATAATCTTCCAGCCGATCGAAACTGCGATCCCAGTATCGGCGGTAATGTTCCAGCCACTCGGCCATGCCCTTCATGGCCATGGGTTCGAGGCGGGCGGGACGCCATTGCGCCTCCTTGCCCCGGCTGATCAGCCCGGCCTTCTCCAGCACCTTGAGATGTTTCGACACCGCCGGAAGGCTCATGTCGAACGGCTCGGCCAGTTCATTGACGCTGGCCTCGCCCTCGGTCAGCCGCGCCAGGATGGCCCGACGGGTCGGGTCGGCCAGGGCGGCGAAACGGGCGGAGAGGAGGTCGGTTTCCATCGGACGTCTTCGTATGTAACTGACAGGTTAAATGCGCCCGACCAGATCCGTTGTCAACCGATCGGTTAAATAAATCTCCGGAAGACATCCGGCCGCACTCGCGCAATCATCCTCCGTCCAAGGGGAGACCGAAGCCATGAAGACCCTCGCCGCCGCGACCGCCGCCCTGCTGCTGATCGCGCCCGCCGCCCTCGCGCAGGACGCCGAGGCCGACATCAGCCGGGTGCTGGATCAGCTGAACGTCGCCTCCACCGCCGCCGACACCACGGCCTACTTCAGCCTGTTCACCCCTGACGCCCGCTTCATCGGCACCGACGCGACCGAGCGTTGGTCGCTGCCCGAGTTCCGGGCCTACACCGAGCCCTATTTCGCGCAGGGGCGCGGCTGGACCTACACGCCGCGCGAGCGGGTGATCACCATCGCCCCCATCGACTGCCGCTGCCTCGCCTGGTTCGACGAGGTGCTGGACAACGCCAGCTATGGCGTGACGCGCGGCTCCGGCGTCCTGCGCCTCACCGACGACGGCTGGAAGATCGAGCAGTACGTCCTCAGCTTCGCCATCCCCAACGACAAGGCCCGCGCCGTCGTCGATGTCGTGCGCGCCGGTCAGTAGCGGGCGGACGCAGACCTGATCCTCTGTTCCCGGGCGGCCACGCGCTGGTCCAGCTCGGCGGAAATCTGCTGGACCCGCGTCGCATGGATGTTGAAGGCGTTCATGTCGGACGTGCTGGTGAAGGCGATCTGGCCGTACTCTACCACCCAGCGACGACGCTCCAGAATGGTCAGTTGGCTGTCCATCTCGTCGAACAGCATGGCGCTCAGTTCGGCCCCGATCGCCGTCTCCGCCTTCTCGTGCGCCACACCCTCCTCGAAGCTCCTGAGCATCTGCGCCCGACGTGGGCCGGACACCGGCATCGCGGCGATCTCGGTGCGAGCCTGGGCGCGCAGACCCTCGTCCTGCGCATCGGCCCGGGCCTGCATCTCACGCAGGGCCTTCACCTTGTCTCGGGCCCGGCGCAATCCGCCCGGTTCGGCGAGATCGACGGCCTCGAAGAAGTCCTGGCCGACCAGGGCGTCCCGCTCCGCGAACATGCGCTCGCGCGCAGCAGCGCGGCGCTCCTCCACGCCCTGACGGATGACGGCCATCGCATCCTGCTCGGCCGCCATGCCCGCGCCGATCACCCGGAAGCCCGAGGCCGGCACGGCGCCCACCACGGCGATCCCGCCCAGAGCCGCCAGCAGCACCCGGCCGTTCGAGGTCTTGCGCCGTCCCAGCACGAACTGCAGGAACAGCCAGACCACCAGCGCCCCGGCCAGACCGCCCGCCAGCCCGACGCCGAGGCCCAGCGCCAGATCGGCCGGCATGCTGGCCGTGCCCGTCACCTTCGTCAGCGACTGGCTGACCGAGAAGGCGAAGGCCCACACGAAGACGGCGATGCCGCCGAACACCGGCCCGGCATAGCTCTTGGGCTTGCGGATCTGCCGCCGCGAGTTGGAAGTCGGAAAATCGGTCACTGCAGCCCCCCGGCGAACGCGATACGCCGTTACGCTTAGCCCGCGCCGCCCGCCTTGCACAGCCAGGCTTTCACAACGCCATGCCGGCTGTTCACGGGACGTTCCACAGGCTAGGGGAGGCCATGGACTTCACCGAAGACGCCTTCGTCCTCTCCGCCCGCGCCCACGGCGACACCGGCGTCGTGGTCGATCTGCTGACTGAAGGGCAGGGCCGTCGCGCGGCCTATGTCGCGGGCGGCGCCTCGCGCAGGATGAAGCCCTTCCTTCAGCCCGGCGCCCGCGTCGTCGCCGAGTTCCGCGCCCGAACGTCCGACCAGCTGGGCTCGGCCCGGCTGGAGCCGGTGGGCGAGGGGCCCAGCGCCCTGTTCGACGATCCGCTGGCCCTGACCGGCCTGGCCGCCGCCGCCGCCGTGGCACAAGGCGCCCTGCCGGAGCGCGAGCCACATCCCGGCGCCTTCCTCGCGTTCGAGGCCCTGATGGGCGCCTTCGTCCTGCCGGAGGTCTGGCCCGCCGTCTTCGTCCGCTTCGAGGCGGGCCTGCTGGAGGATCTGGGCTTCGGCCTCGACCTCAGCCGCTGCGCCGCCACCGGTTCGACCGACGACCTGTGCTGGGTCAGCCCCCGCACCGGCCGCGCCGTCAGTCGCGAGGCCGGAGAGCCCTATGCCGGAAAGCTGCTCAACCTGCCGCCCTTCATGCTCGGCGCCCAGGCGGGACTGGCCGACGGCGACATCGGCCACGGCTTCGACCTGACCGGCCATTTCCTCGAGCAGTTCGTCTTCCACCCGCTGGACCGCCCCCTGCCGCCCGCCCGCGTCTGGATGATCGACAAGCTGCGCGAGGCGGGCCGGCTCTAGCCGAAGGTGAAGGCGAAGACCCGCGCGCCGGGATCGAGGAACTCGATTTCGAACGTCCGCTCCCGCACCTCGCCGCTCTGGCGCACCAGCTGATACAGGCGCTCGCCGTCGATCCGGCCCAGCCCCTGCGCACCGACATCCATGCCCGCGTCATTCCCCGGCGCCTGACCGTCGATCCGGACGCGGAAGCGCGGCATGGCCCCGTCCGCCCCCGGTCCCATGACCAGATGCAGATCGCGCGCCCGGAAGCGGAAGGCCACACGCCCGCCCGCCGCCTGCAGGTCGGCATGCTCCTCCGTCACCCGCCAGCGCCCCGCGAGGCTCCAGTCATTCAGCGACAAGGGGCGGGCGACATAGTCCTTCACCGCATCGCGCGCGAACCTGCCCGCCGAGCGGAAGTTCGCCGCCCGCCCATAGCCGACATAGGTCTCCGGCGAGGCGATCCGGGCGAAGTCCGCCGGCGCCGCCGCGCCTTGCGCCTCGACCTGCACCGTCCCGGCCTCGACCTGCGCTCCGGCTTCCCTCAGCAGCTGCTGGATAACCCGCTCCGAGCCCGCATAGTCGCCCTCGCCGAAATGGTGGTGCCGGATGCGCCCCTGCGCGTCGATGAAGTAGTGGGCGGGCCAGTAGTTGTTCCGGAACGCGCGCCAGATGGCGAAATCGTTGTCCATCACGACCGGATAGGTCACGCCCAGCCGCTCCACGTTCCGGCGCACATTGGCTTCGGACTTCTCGAAGGCGAACTCGGGGGTGTGGACGCCGATCACGACCAGACCCTGATCCCGGTACTTTTCGGCCCAGGCTTTGACGTAGGGGATGGAGCGCAGGCAGTTGATGCAGGAGTAGGTCCAGAAATCCACCACCACGACCTTGCCGCGCAGCTGCTCGGTCGTCAGGGGCGGGGAGTTCAGCCAGGTCGTCGCGCCCCTCAGCGGCGGCATCACGCCCTCGACCGGCAGGTCGCTCACATCCTCCGGCGCCCGGTTCACGGGCGCGCCTTGCCCCGCCGAGGCCAGCAGGGTCTGCTCGATCCGGCCGGTCGCGGCGGCGGAGATGCGGGTCAGCAGGCCGGTATCCAGCCCCAGACCGATGGCGACCACCCCGACCAGCACGAGCGCGCCGAGGCCTCGCCTCAGCCATTCGCCGGCCCCCAGCGCCCCCTTCATCGCCCTGAACACCCGCCCGCCGGCCAGCAGGGCCAGACCCAGCGAGGTCGCCGCCCCCGCCGCATAGGCCAGCAGCAGCACGGTCGATCCCACGCCCGCCCCCTGCAGCGCCGCCCCGGTCAGGATCAGACCCAGGATCGGCCCCGCGCAGGGCGCCCACAGCAGGCCGGTCGCCACGCCCAGCAACAGGGAGGTCCGAACGTCGCCCTCGTCGCCCGACGACCTTTCCGCCCGATCGGTCAGCCATGATCCCACGGTCACGAACGGCCGCATCAGCCGGTCGCCCACGGCCGGAACCAGCAGGCTCAGCCCCAGCACCGCCATGACCGCCAGCGCGATCCAGCGACCGACTTCATTGGCCCGGACCGCCCATCCGCCGCCCAGCGCCGCGAGGGTGGCGACCCCGGCGAAGGTGACCGCCATCCCGACCAGCAGCGGAAACCCGTTGCGCACGAACGGACGGTCGGCGCGGGCGAAGACGAAGGGCAGGACCGGCAGGATGCAGGGGCTGACGATGGTCAGGGCCCCGGCCAGATAGGAGAGCAGGAACAGGATCATGCGAGCGCCTCGCCGGTGCGGCTACAGTCCGGATACGCAGGCCGGAGGGATCGGATCACGGCCCGGCATGGAGGTCCGCCAGTCCGGTCAGCGCCTGCCGCATCTCCCGGACCAGCGTCTCCACCAGCTCACCCGCCGGCATCGCCCGGCTCAGCAGTGCGCCCTGTCCGGCCCAGTTGGGCATATAGCCCGTGTCTCCTGCCGCTGTGGCCGCCGCGGTCAGCGCCTTGCCGATGTCATAGGCGAAGGGGTAGGGCGCGATCCGGCCCTCGTCGGCCCGTCTCATGAAGTCGTTCTCCAGCCCTCGCGCCGGCCGCCCGGAGATCGCCGCGCTGACCCGGGTCCGTCCCGCATCCGCGCCTGCCAATTTCGCCCGATAGACGGCGCCCGCCGCGCTCTCCGGACAGGCGATGAAGGCCGTGCCCAGCTGCGCGCCCGCCGCGCCCAGCGCCAGCGCCGCCGCCACGCCCGCCCCGTCCATGATCCCGCCCGCCGCGATCACCGGAATGTCCAGCGCCGTCGCCAGCAGGCGCGTCAGCGGCAGGGTCGCGAAGCGGGGATCGTCCGCCGGATCGAAAACGCCGCGGTGGCCGCCGGCCTCGAACCCCTGCGCCACCACCATGTCGATTCCCGCAGCCTGCGCCGCCCGGCCTTCCTCCGGCGAGGTGGCGGTGGCCAGCAGCACGATCCCCGCCGCCTTCAGCGCCGCGATCCGCTCCGCATCCGGCAGGCCGAAATGGAAGCTGACCACGGCGGGCCGTTCCACGATCAAAAGCGCCAGGGCCTCATCGTCCACCCGGAAGCTGCGATAGATGTTGTTCAGCTCCGCCGGCGGCTCCGCCCCGAACGACGCGAACAGGGGCCGCAGGCTCTCGATCCAGTCGGCGTTGCGCGCCGCGTCGGCCTCCGCCGGATCGTGGCAGAACACGTTCACATTGAACGGCCCGTCCGTCAGCGCTCTTGTCGCCCGGATCGCGGCCCGGGCCTCGTCCGTCCCGACCGAGCCGATGGCGATGGAACCCAGCCCGCCCGCCGTCGTCACCGCCGCCGCCATCTCCGGCGTCGAGGTCCCCGCCATCGGCGCCTGTATGACCGGATGACGCAGGTTCAGGCGTCGGGTGAGGGCGGTGTGCATGGGCGATACTCCGTTCCCCTCCAGATAGGCCCTCTTCGCGCCGCAACCAGCCCCGAAAACCGATCCCCGAGGCCGAGTTCGGCCGAACTCACGCGAGAAGGCCACCGCCTTTCAGACACTTGCGCCTTTGAGCGGGCGATTTTCCAGACGCGGTCCGGCGAGGCCGGACAATAGCGGGATGACAGAGCCGACCTGCACCGACCGCCCCCGCCGCCCGGACGAGGTCTGGGCCGCCATCCATCGCGACTACTGCGCCGGCGACTCCACCGTCGTTCTCGCGGAGCGCTACAACCTCGCCGACCGCAGCATCCGCCGCCGCGCGGCCCTGGAGAACTGGCGGCGCGACGCCGATGTCGAGGCCCTGCGCCATCACCCTCGGGATCGCCGCGGACACGATAAGCTCATCTATCCGGCCCTCGCCCATATCGACGATCTGAACAGCGAGGATCTCCACGACCTCCTGTTCATGCCCGACATCATCGACCTGTGCCGCTTCGCCTTTCGCCGGGCCGCCGAAAGCGCCGCGCTCGACGGCCCGACGCAGACCGCCGCCTGGCTCCGGGTGTCCCGTCTCTGTTCGGACCTCAGCGCACGCCGGGGCGATCTGACGACGATCGGCTACCGACCGGCGGACTATGCGAGAGCCGCGATGATGAACATGCCGACCCCTCGGGCCGATCCCGACGACGACTGACGCGCATCCGCCTGTGGACACCGGGTCCGATATGTCCGCTGAGTCCGCTAAATTCGAACCGGACCGGACTCTGGCGGCTAGACTTGTCGGCTCAGATTGCCGATTCGGAACCCATGAGCATCCACACGCCTCCGCCCGAGGGCGGCCGCATTGTCGAAGAGCCGATGGGCGATGCGCTGTCCAAGCGCTACCTCGCCTACGCCCTGTCGACCATCACCAACCGGGCCCTGCCGGACGTGCGCGACGGCTTCAAGCCGGTGCACCGCCGCATCATGTACGCCATGCACCAGATGCGGCTGAACCCGCAGGCGGCGGCGCGCAAATGCGCCAAGGTCGTCGGCGAGGTCATGGGCGGCTATCACCCGCACGGCGACGCCTCCATCTATGAGGCCCTGGTCCGTCTGGCCCAGGACTTCGCCCAGCGCTATCCGCTGGTCGACGGTCAGGGCAACTTCGGCAACATCGACGGCGATAGCGCCGCCGCCATGCGCTACACCGAGTGCAAGCTGACGCCGGCCGCCGTCCTGCTGATGGACGGCATCGACCAGAACGCCGTCGACTTCCGCCCCACCTATGACGATCAGGACGAGGAGCCCGTCGTCCTGCCGGCCGGCTTCCCCAACCTGCTGGCCAACGGCTCGTCGGGCATCGCCGTCGGCATGGCCACCTCGATCCCGCCGCACAACGCCGCCGAGCTGATCGACGCCTGCCAGCTGCTGCTGAAGAACCCCAGGGCGACGACGGCCGAGCTGGTCGAGATCGTGCCGGGTCCGGACTTCCCGACCGGCGGCGAGATCGTCGAGCCGGCGGGCTCGCTGCTGGAGATGTACGAGACCGGCCGCGGCGGGGTGCGCCTGCGCGCCCGCTGGTCGAAGGAGGAGACCGGTCGCGGGA
>JAVHYH010000035.1 GCA_031119155.1 Brevundimonas sp. | reverse complement strand
GGTCTGAACCATGGGCCCTGGCTCCATGAAGCGTGGCCATAAGGTGCGACTGGAGCGCGCCGGATGCAAGCTGGCCGCCGGGACGTCTCCGGTCGGAAGGGAAGGCTTGCGGCTTTCGGCGACCCGGCCCAAACCGGTTTCGTGACCAAACAATCGCTTATCATTGACTGCGACCCCGGCGTGGATGACGCCGTGGCGCTGATGCTGGCCTTCGGGGCCGGGGAATTCGAGCTGCTGGCCGTGACCACGGTGGGCGGCAATGTGCCCGTGGAGAAGACCGCGCGGAATGCGCGGATGCTGAGGCAGATCGCCGGGCTGCAGCACCCGGATCGTGACGATGTGCCGGTGTTCATGGGCGCGGCGCAGCCGCTGGTCCGGACGCTGGGCACCGCCACCGACTTTCACGGGCCGGAGGGGACGGGCGACCTGACGCCGTTCGAGCCCGATCTTCCGTGCGCGGAGGGCCATGCGGCGGACGCCATCGTGGACCTGGTCATGAGCCGGCCGGCGAAGTCGGTGGCGATGGCGGTGCTGGGGCCGATGACCAATCTGGCGCTGGCGCTCCGCAGGGAACCGGCGCTGGCCGAACGGCTGGGGCCGGTGGCGGTCATGGGCGGCGCGCGCGCCGAGGGCGGCAACATCACCGCCTCGGCCGAGTTCAACATCTGGGCCGATCCGGAGGCGGCGGCGGAGGTGCTGGCGACGGGCGCCGAGGTGGTGCTGTTCGGACTGGACGTCACCCATCAGGTGCGGGCGACGGAGGACCGGATCGCGGCCGTCGAGGCGGTTGCCACGCCGATGGCGAAGACGGCGGGCGCCATGCTGAGGTTCTCGCAACGGGTGGAGCGGACGATCGTGGGGTGGGACGCCTCGCCCCTGCATGATCCGTGTCCGGTGGCCTGGCTGCTGAAGCCGGAGTTGTTCGAGCTGAAGCCGTGTCTGGTGAAGGTCGAGACGGGCAGCGACCTGACGCGCGGCCATACGGCGGTGGAGTTCCGCGAGGCCGTGGCGGGCGAGCCGCTGAAGCATCGCTGGGCGGTGAAGGCGGATGCGGACGGGGTGTTCGATCTGATCAGGGAGAAGGTGTCGTGAGGATCACGGTCGTCGGATCGATCAATCTGGATTTCGTCGCCTCGGCGCCGAAGCTGCCGCGCGCGGGCGAGACGGTGACGGGGGCGACGTTGGCGCGGCATCCGGGCGGCAAGGGCGCGAACATGGCGCTGGCGGCACAGCGGCTGGGGGCCGAGGTCTGCATGGTCGGGCGCGTCGGCCGCGACGCCATGGCCGAGGAAGCGCTGGCTCTGCTGCTGGCCGACGACGTGGACACCGGCGGAGTGATCGCCGACCCGGACGCGCCGACCGGGGTGGCGCTGATCGCTGTCGATCCGGACGGGGAGAACCAGATCGTGGTCGCCGCCGGGGCCAACCATCAGGTGACGCCGGAGCAGCTGCCGGCGCGGATCGAGGGGCCGCTGTTGCTGCAGCTGGAACTGCCGGTCGAGACGGTCGAGGCGGCGGTCGGGCGGGCGACGGACTTCGTCTGCGTGAACCTGGCGCCGGCCCAGCCGGTGTCGGACCAGTTGCTGCGGCGGGCGGACCTGATCGTGGTCAACGAGACCGAGGCGGCCTTCTACGGCGACCTGCTGCACCACGGCGGCGGCCGGGTGGTGGTGACCCGCGGCGCCAAGGGGGCGACCATGTACCAGCGCGGCGTCGAGATGGGCTGGGCCACGCCGCCGAAGGTGCGGGCCGTGGATGCGACGGGGGCGGGCGACTGTTTCGTCGGCGCGATCTGCGTGGCGCTGCTGGAAGGCATGGAGCCGGCGGAGGCGCTGACATTTGCCTGTGCGGCGGGGGCGATTGCCGCAACCCGGCCGGGGGCGCAACCGTCCTTCCCGACGCGGGAAGAGGTGGAAGAGATCCTGGCGGGCTAGGCCGCGTCCACCGCTTCGGCGCGGAGGACGGCGACCTTGCGGTAGCATTCGCAGGCCGAGGCCTCGAGGGCGGCGCGGTTGAGGACGTGGACGGTGCCGCGCGAATAGCGGACGGCGCCGTTGGCCTGCAGGTGCTGGGCGGCCTCGTTCACCGTGGTGCGCTGGGAGCCCAGCATCGAGGCCATGTATTCCTGCGTCAGCTTGATGGTGTCGCTGTCGGCGCGGTCGTGGCAGCGCAGCAGCCATTTGGCGAGGCGGCGCTCGGCCGGATGCAGGGCGTGACAGGCGGCGGTCTGTTCCAGCTCGCGCTGGATGCCGGCGTGATAGAGGGCCAGCATCTGGCGCAGGGCGGGCCGCTCATGGGCCAGGGCGCGGACGCGGGCGGAATCGATCCGGTACGCCTCGCCGGTCAGCTGGATGGTCTGGCGCGAGGCTGAGCGCATGGGAATGACAGTGGCCTCGATCCCGGCCACGCCCTCGCGGCCGACCATGAAGGCCTCGACCGAGCGACCGTCGGCCATCTCGTTGACGGTGGAGATGATGCCGGAGACGGGGAAGTGGACGACGTCGATCATCTGGCCGGGGATGATCAGATCCTGACCCAGCTCGAAGCGAACGCGGGTGGCGAGGCTGAGCAGGATCTCGCGATCCGGCACGGGCAGGGTTTCCAGCAGAAGGTTGGTGTAGTCGGCCATCGGCATCCGATCAGGAAGACGGGAGCGGTCGGTGCGGCGCCACGCCCTGTGTCCGGAAACGGTCATCTCAAGGCCGGGGTTCCCGGCGGGGTTGTCAGAGGCTGAGCCGGAAGACGTCGGCGGCGCGGTAGCATTCGCAGGCGGCGCGCTCGAGCGTGGCGCGGTCGGTGACGGTGATGCGGCCGCGCGAATAGGTGATGGCGCGCGACTTCTGCAGGCTCTGCGCGGCCTCGTTCACCGTGGTGCGCTGGGAGCCCAGCATCGAGGCCATGTACTCCTGCGTCAGGTTGAAGGCGGCGCCGTCCACGCGGTCGTGGCAGCGCAGCAGCCATTTGGCGAGGCGCTGTTCGGCGCGGTGCAGGGCGTTGCAGGCGGCGGACTGTTCCAGCTCGGACTGCAGGGCGGCCAGATAGGCGCTGATGACGGCGCGGATGGCGGGGCGGTCGTTGACCAGCTGGCGCAGGCGGCCGGCCTCGATACGGCGGGCCGAGCCGTTCATCTGGGCGACGTTGCGGGTGAAGGCGACCTGGGGCACGGCGGCGGCCAGACCGCCCGCCACGCCCTCGCAGCCGACCATGACGGTCTCGACCGTGCGACCGTCCTGCAGCACCGCCACAGCGGAAACGATGCCGTCCTCGATGAAGTAGATCTGGTCGATCGGATCGCCGGGCTCGTGGAAGATCTGCCCCTGCGCGAAGTCCACCGCAACGCATTGCGCGAGCAGGGCCTCGCGGTCCCCGTCGTCCAACGCTGCGATGAGTCGGTTGCCCGCCGAAATCCCGTTCATATCCAGCGGATAAGACGATCCGCGGCCCGGTGTCTGTCGGAAGTCGACTTAAAGCGTGACTTTGGATTCAATCCTGCCGCGTCAGGGCGGAGAACGGTCCGGTAGCGGACGCCGGGGCGACGGAAAACCGGCTTCGGGGCGTGCGAGGCTTTATTACAAACTTGCAATCCGACGCTGACGGACCCGCTGCTAGGGTGCCGGCCGTTCAGTTTCCAGTCCTTGGGGGACCCCATGATGATCCGCACCGCCGCCCTGCTGGGCGCCTCGCTGCTGGCCCTGACCGCGCCCGCGCTTCCGGCGATGGCGCAGGACGCCGCGACCATCAGCGTGCCGCCGCTGCAGTATGCGCACCGGACGCTGGGCAACGGGCTGAATGTCTATTCCATG
Source organism: Brevundimonas sp. (assembly GCA_031119155.1). Taxonomy (GTDB): domain Bacteria; phylum Pseudomonadota; class Alphaproteobacteria; order Caulobacterales; family Caulobacteraceae; genus Brevundimonas. Next base: position 14,248 of record JAVHYH010000035.1, on the reverse strand, counting down.
CCGGACGCCAGCGCCGGAACGGTGACCGTGACCGTCTGGTACGACGTCGGCGGCAAGGACGATCCGGAGGGCCGCAGCGGCTTCGCCCACCTGTTCGAACACATCCTGAGCCGCAAGACGGTGAACCTGCCCTACGGCCAGATCTCGACGCTGGTGGAGAACTCGGGCGGGACGCGCAACGCCTCCACCGGCCAGGACTTCACCAACTACTACGAGACGGTGCCGCCCCAGTATCTGGAGACGATGCTGTGGACCCACGCCGAGCGGATGGCGCGACCGGTGGTCGATGAGGCGGTGTTCGACGCCGAGCGCTCCATCGTGAAGGAGGAGCTGCGCCAGCGGGTCTATGCGCCGCCGTACGGTCGGCTGCAGCGGTTCGTCATCGGCGACAACAGCTTCGATGAGAGCATCTATCGCCGCAGCGTGATCGGCTCGATCGAGGAGCTGGACTCGGCGACCATCGACGACGCCCGCGCCTTCCACGAGGCCTATTACCGCCCGGCGACGGCGACGATCATCGTCTCGGGCAATTTCGATCCGGCGCAGCTGGACCGCTGGGTGGACCAGTATTTCGCCGACATCCCGAACCCGGATCGCCCGCTGCCGGTGTTCGAGCGTCCGGCGCCGACGCCGCGCACCCAGCCCCGGCTGGTCGAGGCCTATGCGCCGAACGTGCCGCTGCCGGCCATCGCGGCCATCTATCCGGGGGTGGCGGCGAACCATCCGGATGCGGCGGCGCTGGACGTGCTGTCGGGGATCATGTCGCGGGGCGAAAGCTCGCGCCTGTACCAGTCGCTGGTCTATCGCAGCCAGCTGGCCTCGGGCGCCTATCTGGGATCCGGCGCGAACGAGGAGGCCGGGACGGTCACCGTCAATGTGACGCTGGCGCAGGGCAAGGCCATCGCCGACGCCGAGGCGGCGCTGGATGTCGAGCTGGACCGCATCCGCGACGAACCGGTCACCGCCGCCGAACTGGCCGAGGCCAAGATGGAGATCGTGGCGTCGGAGCTGCGCCAGCGCGAGACCGCCTCGGGCCGCGCCTTCATCCTGGGACAGGCGCTGGTGTCGGAGAATGATCCGCGCGCGCCGGACACCCATCTGGCCGCGGTGCAGGCGGTGACGGCGGCGGACGTGCAGCGCGTGGCCCGCACCTATCTGAACGAACAGGCGCGCGTCTCCATCCGCTATCAGGACGAGAGCCAGCGCCCGGCGGGCGTGGCCGAGGACAGCTGGAAGAACCCGGCGCCGATGCCGACCTTCGTCAGCGTGCCGCCGGCCATCCTGCCGGCCAATGAACTGCTGCCCGAGGATCAGCGGATGGCGCCGCCCGCGCCGGGCGCGGCCCGTGCGGCGGTGGCCCCGTCGGTGGTCGAGCGGACCCTGCCGAACGGTCTGCGGGTGATCGTGGCGAAGTCGACGGACCTGCCGATCATGAACGCCCAGCTGATCATCGGCGGCGGCGCGGCGGCCGATCCGGCCGGGCGCGCGGGTCTGGCCTCGATGACGGCGGACCTGGCCTCGGCGGGCGCCGGCGGCCGGACCGCGCCGGAGATCGCGCGCACGATGGAGGCGCTGGGCGCCAGCATCGGCGGCGGAGCGGACGCGGATGTGACGGGCCTGTCCCTGTCCTCGCCGGTCGCCTCGGCCGAGGCGGCGGGCGCGGTCTTCGCCGATGTGGTCCGCAACCCGACCTTCGCGGCGGAAGAAGTCGAGCGCACCCGGACGCGCCGGGCCAACGCCCTGCGGGTCAACCTGCGCCAGCCGGGACCGGTCGCGTCGATGGTGCTGAACCGGCTGGCCTTCGGCGACGCCGCCTACGGCACGCCCGCCTCGGGCACGCCGACGACGATCAGCGCCATCACCCGTGACGAGATCACGGGTTTCCATCAGCGCTGGTGGCGTCCGGACAACGCGACCCTGATCATCACCGGCGGCATGACGCCGGACGAGGCCTTCGCCTTCGCCGAACGCACCCTGGGCGACTGGGCGAAGCCGGCGGGCGCCCTGCCGACCGTGGGTCAGCGCGCCGGCGCCGTGCCCGCGCCGCGCGTGGTGGTCGTGGACCTGCCGGGCGCCGGTCAGGCGGCGGTGTCGGCGGCGGTGCGCGGTCCGCGTCGCTCGGACGACGGCTACTATCCGCTGCTGGTGGTCAACAGCATCATGGGACAGGGCCAGAACGGCCACCTGTTCCAGGAAATCCGCGCCAAGCGGGGGCTGAGCTACGGCGCCTATTCGACGCTGGGCGCGCGTCTGGACGGGGGCCTGCTGAGCGCCACCACCCAGACCAAGAACGAGAGCGCCGCCGAGGTGGTGGGACTGGTTCTGCACGAGTTCGACCGCCTGCGCACCGAGGCCGTGACCGAACAGGCGGTGACCGACCGCGAGGCCTTCATCAACGGCGGCTTCTCACGCAATCTGGAGACCACGGGCGGCCTCGGCTCGACCCTGGCCAGCGCGGTGACCTACGGCCTGCCGCTGAGCGAGATCGAGACCTATGCGGGCAAGATCGACGCCACGACGCCGGCGACGGTGATGGCGGCGGCGCAGGGCGTCAGCTCGGAGCAGGCCTATGTGGTCGTGGTCGGCGAGGCCTCGATGTTCATCGACGCCCTGCGCGCGGCGCATCCGGATGTGGTGGTGATCCCGGCGGCGGAGCTGGATCTGGACAGTCCGACGCTGGGACTGTGAGGCAGGTGATTGGTGATTGGTGATTGGTGATTGGTGATTGGTGCGCAGCGGGGCGCCGCGGAGATTGGCGCTGCTCCCCGCCTCAAGCCAATCACCAATCACGATCCACCAATCACTTTCCGGGCTCGGTGTGCCCGGAAAAGATGCGCCTATTTCGACGCGCGGAAGGCCGCGATGGCGTCCACCGTCTGGCGGACCTGCGCCTCGATGCCGGTCCAGTCGCCGGACTTCACGGCGGCGTCGGTGATCAGTTTGGAGCCCATGCCGGCGGCGACGATGCCCGAGCCGAACCATTTGGCGATGGAGGCCTCGTCCGGATCGACGCCGCCCGTCGGCATGATCTTGGTCCAGGGCATGGGGCCGAGCACCGCCTTGACGAAGTCGGCGCCGCCGACGGATGCGCCCGGGAACAGCTTGTCGATCTCGCAACCCAGCTCCTGCGCCTGACCGATCTCGGTGACCGAGCCGCAGCCGGGGAAGTAGGCGGTCATGCGGCGGTTGCAGACCCTGGCCACGTCCGGGACGAGGCAGGGGCTGACGATGAAACGGGCGCCCCGGTTCAGGAACATCGCGGCGGTCGGCGCGTCGATCACCGAACCGATGCCGAGGATGATGTCCGGGTCGGTCTTCTGCAGCTCGCGCGCGATGTCGCCGAACAGGTCGACGGCGAAGTCGCCCCGGTTGGTGAACTCGATGGCTTTCGCCCCGCCACGCGAACAGGCGCGGATCACGTTCAGGCAGACCTCCGGGTCCGCATGATAGAAGACGGGCGCGACGCCCTGCGCCTCAAGGGCGGTGAGAACGGTCAGACGGTCGTGGCGCATTTCTATCTCCGCTCCGGTTGTCACCGGTGTCGAGGGTCTGTGTATCCCGGCGGCGGCGCGGAGTGGAAGGACCGGGACACGGAACTTATTGTTTCGCCAACTCCACGATCCGCCGCACCATCGCGCTGTCAGGGTCCAGCAGCGGCGCCAACACGGTGAAATGGTTCAGGCCGGGCAGGGCCTCGTAGCGGGTCTCGACGCCGTTGTTGGCCCAGTGGTCGGCCATCATCTTCGACTGGCGCAGGAACTCGGGGCTCTCGTCGCCGCCGACGAGGCAGTCGAGGATGGTGCCGCCGGGCGTTGAGCCGTTGGGGACGGGCCAGAAGATGGGGGAGAGGGCGGCGGCGGTGTTCTCGTCAAGGGCCAGCGCGGTGTTGATCGAGGTCTCCAGCAGGGGGCGCAGGTCGAAGACGCCGCTGATGGCGACGGCGGCGGAGGCGCGGGCCTCGGACAGCATGCAGGCCGACATATGGCCGCCCGCGGAGTGGCCGAAGACGACCGGACGCTTGCCGCCGTTGCGGGCGCGGATCAGGTCCACGGCCTCGCGCACCTGTTTGAGGATGGTCCCCAGCCGGACCGTCGGGGCCAGGTCGTAGGAGGGGACGGCGAGGTTGACGCCGTGGCGGAGCAGGGCCGGGGCGAGGCCGCTGAACCAGTCCTTGTCCAGCGCCTGCCAGTAGCCGCCGTGCAGGAAGACGACGATCGGCGCGTCCGGCCCGGCGGAGAACAGGTCCATCACCTCGCGCGGGCCGGGGCCGTAGGCGATCAGCTCGGGCGGATGGGCGGCGCGGGCGGCCTCGGCGGCCTGCTTCCACTGCCCCATGGCGGCCATGTGGTCGGGGACGCGGGCGCGGTTGTTGTATTCGGCTTCCAGATCGATCTCGCTCGTCACGCTGGCATCCGCTAGAGAACCCGAAACACCGGGAGAACAGCCGCCATGATGACCGCCATCTTCGTCTTCATCAAATGCGAGCTGGGCCACGCCAATGATGTGGCGGCCGATATCGTGGACAATGTCGAATACGTCTCGGAGGTCTATTCGACCTCGGGCCAGTATGACCTGCTGGCCAAATTCTCGCTGCCGAAGGATCTGGATATCGGGACCTTCGTGACCCGGTCGGTGCAGACCCGGCCGAACATCCGCGACAGCTTCACCGTCATCACCTTCTCGCCCTTCCTGCCGACCGCCCGATGAGCGGAAACGCCGTCCTGGCGATGCCGGGACTGCCTGCCCTGATGACGCAGGCGCTGGCGGCGAGCGGGCTGACGGTGCGGGCGATGGATGAGGGCGCGCCGGAGGAGATCGGGGCGCTGGTGGTGTCGGGCGGGGTGGTGCTGGACACGGCTCTGGTCGAGCGGCTGCCGAAGCTGAAACTGATCGCAGTGCATGGCGTCGGCTATGACGGCGTGGACGTGGCCCATGCGACCGCGCGGGGCGTGGCGGTGACCAATACGCCGGATGTTCTGACCGAGGACGTGGCCGATCTGGCGCTGGGGCTGGTGTTGTCCGTGCTGCGCCAGATCCCGGCGACCGAGCGGTTCCTGCGCGACGGCGAATGGGCGAAGGGCGGGCGGTCGCCGCTGACCCGGCGGGTCACGGGGCTGCGCTACGGCGTGCTGGGGCTGGGCCGGATCGGGCGGGCCATCGCGGCGCGGCTGGAGCCGTTCGCGGGCGAGGTGGCCTATCACAGTCGCCGTCCGGTCGAGGGCGTCGCGTATCGTTATGCGGCGGATGCCTTGGCCTTGGCGGATAGCGTGGATGTGCTGGTGGTGGCGACGCCAGGCGGGCCGGGGACGCGCGGGCTGGTCGATGCGGACGTGCTGGCGGCGCTGGGACCGGACGGGGTGCTGATCAATATCGCGCGGGGCGAGGTGGTGGATCAGGCGGCGCTGATCGACGCGCTGGACGGCGGGCGGCTGTATGCGGCGGGGCTGGATGTGTTCGATGGCGAGCCGGTGGTTCCACAGGCCCTGCTGGATCATCCGCGCTGCGTGCTGACGCCGCATGTGGGCTCGGCCACCGTGGAGGCGCGCACGGCGATGGCCGATCTGGTGGTGGCCAATCTGAGGGCCGGGCTGGCGGGTGAGGCGTTGCTGACGCCGGTGTGATCACAGCTTCGGGGCTTGCCCCGACGTCACCGTAGTCAAACGAGACTTATCGCTGCTAACCTTCGATCAAGAGCTCCGGCAAACGGACATCAAGGGTTGGAAAATGGCTGATCTGGACGCATTCCGCGCCGAGGTGCGCACGTGGCTGGAAGAGAACTGTCCGCCGGAAGTGCGCGGGCCGCTGGACAATGAGGAAGACCGGGTCTGGGGCGGGCGAAACGCCGAGTTCAAGACCCCGGCGCACAAGCTCTGGATGGAGCGGATGGGCGCGCGCGGCTGGACCGCGCCGGAGTGGCCCAAGGAATATGGCGGCGGCGGACTGAGCCGTGAGGAGGCCAAGGTGCTGGCGTCCGAACTGCGCCGCATCGACGCCCAGATGGCGCTGTCGAGCTTCGGCATCTGGATGCTGGGACCGGCGCTGCTGCAGTTCGGCACCGAGGAACAGAAGAAGCGCTTCCTGCCCGAGATCGTGCGCGGCGAGATCCGCTGGTGCCAGGGCTATTCCGAGCCGGGCGCCGGGTCCGATCTGGCCAATGTGCAGACCAAGGCGGAGGACAAGGGCGACCACTGGATCGTCAACGGCCAGAAGATCTGGACCTCCTATGCCGACAAGGCGGACTGGATCTTCTGTCTGGTGCGGACCGACCCGGAGGCGCCCAAGCATCTGGGCATTTCCTTCGTGCTGTTCGATATGGCGACGAGGGGGGTGACCACGAAACCGATCACCCTGATCAGCGGCAAGAGCCCGTTCTGCGAGACCTTCTTCGACGACGTGCGCGTCGAGAAAGAGAACCTGGTCGGGACGCTGAACCGCGGCTGGGACGTGGCCAAGGCGCTGCTGGCCCATGAGCGGACCATGATCGGCGCCATCGGCGACGCGGGCGGCGGACGGCCGCTGGGTCAGGTGGCGACGGACTCGGTCGGCGTGGATGAAGAGGGCCGTCTGGATGATCTGATGCTGCGCGCCAAGGTGGCCGAGCTGGAGGTCGACGCGGCCGCCTTCCGTCTGGCGATGGAGCGGGCGGGCGATCAGATGAAGGCGCGTCAGGCCCATCCGGCCATCGCCTCGATGCTGAAATACTACGGCTCGGAGCTGAACAAGCGCCGCCACGAACTGCTGATGGCGGCGGGCGGGGCCGAGGCTCTGGAGTGGGAAGGCGAGCGGTCGCGAGAGGGCACGGTCGCCCGCGACTGGCTGCGCACCAAGGCCAACTCCATCGAAGGCGGCACCAGCGAGGTGCAGCTGAACATCATCGCCAAACACCTGCTGCAACTGCCGGGAGCCTGAGCCAATGCCCCTGATCCTGACCGAAGAGCAGACGATGCTGAAGGAGGCCGCCGACGGCTTCCTGAGCGAGAACGCGCCCATCGCCCACCTGCGCAAACTGCGCGACAGCCGCGACGCCGACGGGGTGTCGCGCGAACTGTGGAAGGCGTTCGGCGAGATGGGTTTCGCCGGAGTGATCATCCCGGAAGAGCATGGCGGATCGGCGCTGGGCGCCGTGGAGGCCGGGGTGGTGGCCGAGGCGCTGGGCCGGACCCTGACGCCGTCGCCCTTCATGGGTTCGGGCGTGCTGTCGGCCAAGGTGCTGGTGGACGGCGGCTCGGCGGATCAGCAGGCGGCCTGGCTGCCGAAGATCGCGGCGGGCGAGGCGATCCTGTCGCTGGCCGTCGATGAGGGCGCCAAGCATGCGCCGTCGAAGATCACAACCGTCGCCGAGCGGGCGGGCAACGGCTTCAGGCTGAACGGCGCCAAGGGCTTCGTGCTGGACGGCCATGTCGCCGACGCCCTGATCGTGGCGGCGCTGACGGAGAACGGGCTGACCCTGTTCCTCGTCGATCCGAAGACGCAGGGCGTCGAGATCGAGCGCACCGTGATGGTCGACGCGCACAATGCGGCGCGGGTGCTCCTGACGGATGTCGAGGTCGATGCGGATGCGGTGATCGGGTCGGTGGACGAGGGCGAGGCGCTGCTGGAGAGCGCGCTGAACCTGGGCCGGGCCTGTGCGGCGGCGTCGCTGAACGGGGCGGGCGATCAGGCCTTCCAGACGACGATGGAATACCTGCGCACCCGCAAGCAGTTCGGCAAGCTGATCGGCGAGTTCCAGGCGCTGCAACATCGCGCGGCCCACCTGTACAGCGAGATCGAGATCGCCCGCGCGGCGGTGATCGGCGCCCTGCAGGCGCTGGACGCGGGGAAGGAAAAGGCGCCGCTGGCCGTGTCGGTCGCCAAGGCCAAGGCCGGACGCGTCGCCGAACTGGCGGTGCAGGAGGCGGTGCAGATGCACGGCGGCGTCGGCATGACCGACGAGTTCGACGTCGGCCTGTTCATGAAGCGGGTTCGGGTGCTGAACGAACTGCTGGGCGACGCCGGGTTCCATCAGGAGCGGATGGCGCAAAGCCAGGGGTTCTAGGATCTTTTCGACGAGATCCAGCCGCACAAGCGTCACAATAAGCAGGGGGAATGCGCGCAGGAGGAGTTCGCTCATGCGCGTATTTGCATTGGCGGGGCTTGCGGCCTGTATCGCCGCCCCGGTTATGGCCCAGACATCGGCTCCCGCGTCGGGCCTGACGCCGGCGGAAGTATTCGCCGAGGCGGGGGCGGCCTGCGCGGCGGACGGCGGCGCGTTGTGGGGCGTGGACCTGTGCACGCCGGTGCTGTTGGTCGATCCGGCGACGCGGACGATCCATGCGAACCGCAAGGGTGAGAGTGACGCGCTCAGCGCGGAGGGCGGCCTGTTCACCGGGACGCTGCCCGCGACAGTCAATATCGCCAACACCGCGATGGAGTGGGACGGGGTGCGCTGGGCGATGCTGATGCAGCCGCTGCCTCGCGATCCGGTCCGGCGGCGGGCGCTGGTGATGCACGAGCGCTGGCACGGGGTGCAGGAGGCGTTGGGCCTGCCCGCGCATTCGCCGACCCCGGCGCATCTGGACAGTGAGGAGGGCCGCGTGCTGATGCGGCTGGAGTGGCGGGCGCTGGCGGCCGCTCTGAACGCGGACGGAGATGCCGCGCGGCGTCTGGCGGTGTCCGATGCATTGGCGTTCCGGGCGGCGAGGCGGGCCTTGGGGAGCGGCGAGGACGAGCGGGCGCTGGAGATGAACGAGGGGCTGGCGGAGTACACCGGTCTGAAGCTGTCGGGCGGGGATGCGAAGGCGCTGGCCATCGCGGCGCTGGGGGCGGCGGAAGGCGGCGCCACCTATGTGCGCAGCTTCGCCTATGCGTCGGGGCCGGCCTACGGTTTGTTGCTCGATGAGGCGGCGCCGGACTGGCGGCAGGGGCTGAAGGGGACGGACGATCCGGGCGTCCTGCTGGCGGCGGCGCTGGAGTTGTCGGCCGGGGATGAGGCGTCAGCCGAGGGACGCTACGGCGGCGCGGCGATCCGGACGGAGGAAGCCCGGCGCGCGGAACAGGCGCGAGTGGTCGCGGCGGGCTGGACGGCGAAGCTGGTGGATGGGCCGCGACTGCGCCTGCCGTTCCGCTCGATGCAGATCGCCTTCGATCCCGGCAAGATCATCGCCCTGCCGCCGCATGGATCGGTCTATCCGACGCTGCGGGTGGTGGATGTCTGGGGCGTGCTGGAGGTCAGCGACGGCGCCCTGATCGACGACAACTGGAGCGGGGTGACGGTGGTCGCTCCGGCGTCGGCGGAGGCGGTCGAGGGACCGGGCTGGACGCTGCGCCTGAACGCGGGGTGGCGGCTGGAGGCCGGCGAGCGCGCGGGGGATTTTCGTTTGGTGCAGGGGTAGGGATTGTTCATGCTGATTGTTGTGCTCGCCCTTGTCGCTCTCCAGAGCCCTCTGGTCGTGGACGGCGTGATCGTAAGTCCCCGCTGGGTAGAGACGGCGCCGGCGGAGCTCTTGATCCCGGAGGTGACGGAATGGCCCGGGGCGGCTGATGCGGAGTTGTTGTGTTCTGTTCTGGCGGACGGCGCGTTGCGGGATTGCTCAGTCGAGCGGTCCGATCCGCATGGGGACGAGCGGGTCGTGCGCCACGCCCTGCATCTGAGCCGGTTCTTCCGGCTTGAGCCGAGACTGGCTGATGGTCGAGCAGTCGAAGGGTTGAAGGTGCGGTTGCGCCTGAAGTGGGAGAGCTGAGGATCAGCCGCCGACACCGGTGTTCGAGGTTCCTCCTGCCCTGACGGAGCCGCCCTCTCCTGATCGGCGAAGGCGCCGATCTGTCCTCTCCATTCGCTTGGGGGCGAATGGAGAGGTGAGCGCCGGCGCCGTTCTCCGCAAACTCCGCCGCCGGGGTAGTGCGCCGCCGCCCGCCCCTGCTAAACCTCCCGCAAGGGAGAACAGCACATGACGACGCGAGCCAACGCGCCTCAGTATCTGACCGGCTTCGGGAATCATTTCGCCACGGAGGCCGTGCCGGGGGCGCTGCCGGAGGGGCGGAATTCGCCGCAGCGGGCGCCGATGGGGCTGTATGCGGAGCAGCTGTCGGGGACGGCGTTCACCGCCCCGCGCACCGAGAACCGCCGCAGCTGGCTGTATCGCCTGCGGCCGTCGGCGCAGCATCCGGCCTACAAGCCCTTCCCGCAGAAGCTGGTGCGCTCCGGCCCCTTCCATGAGGCGCCGCCGAGCCCGAACCGGATGCGTTGGGACCCGCTGCCGATCCCGACCGAGCCGACCGACTGGGTCGAGGGGCTGGTGACCTATGGCGGGACAGGGGATGCGGAGGCGCTGACCGGCGTCGGCATCCACCTGTATGCGGCCAACCGCTCGATGACCGACCGGGTCTTCTACTGCGCCGACGGCGAGCTGCTGATCGTGCCGCAACAGGGCGAGCAGGCCTTCGTCACCGAGATGGGGCGCATCGACGCCCGGCCCGGCGAGATCGTGGTCATTCCGCGCGGCGTGCGATTCCGGGTCGAGGTCTCCGGGCCGGTGCGCGGCTATGTGTGCGAAAACTACGGCGCGGCCTTCCGCCTGCCCGACCTCGGCCCCATCGGCTCGAACGGCCTGGCCAATCCGCGCGATTTCCAGACGCCGGTGGCGGCGTTCGAGGACGTGGATCGCCCGACCGAGTGCGTGCAGAAATTCGGCGGGCGGCTGTATGTCACCACCTTCGATCACAGCCCGCTGGACGTGGTCGGCTGGCACGGCAACTACGCGCCCTGCAAATACGATACGGCGAAGTTCAACACGATCGGGACGGTCAGCTTCGACCATCCGGACCCGTCGATCTTCACGGTGCTGACCAGCCCGTCGGATACGCCGGGGACGGCCAATGCGGACTTCGTCATCTTCCCGCCGCGCTGGATGGTGGCCGAGGACACCTTCCGTCCGCCGTGGTTCCACCGGAACGTCATGAGCGAGTTCATGGGGCTGGTGACCGGCGAATATGACGCCAAGGAGGGCGGCTTCGCCCCCGGCGGCGCCAGCCTGCACAACTGCATGAGCGGCCACGGGCCGGATCAGGCGTCCTATGACAAGGCGGTCGCCGCCGAGCTGAAGCCGGTGAAGATCGAGAACACCCTGGCCTTCATGTTCGAGACCCGCATGCCCATCCGCACCACGGAATGGGCGCAAACCTCCCCGACGATGCAGCTGGACTACGACGACGTCTGGACCGGCTTTGAAAAAGGACAAGTGAAATGAAGCGCGTGATGATCGCGATGGCCGCGGCCCTGTTCGCCGCCGCCTGCCAGCCGATGCCGGCGACCGACAACGCCGCCGCCGCGCCGACCTCGCTGCAGACCGCGGCCGCCGGTTCGACCGATGCCGCCCTGTGCGAGCGCGCCGGCGGCAAGATGCAGCCGCAGGGGCGGATGCAGTCCGTGCGCTGCGTGATCACCTATACGGACGCCGGCCAGCGCTGCACGACGGGCTCGGACTGCCAGGGCGACTGCCGCGTCGAGGAAGGCCCCTCCACCGCGCCGCGGGAAGGCGCCGCCGTGGCCGGAACCTGCCAGCGCGATAGCCGTCCGTTCGGCTGCTACACCCGCGTCGAGAACGGCAAGGCCGAGGCGACCCTCTGCGTCGACTGAGTGATTGGTGATTGGTGATGGGGATTCTGACGAGTGAGTGGTGAGCAAGGGCGTGGTTGAGACCGAGGCTTGAAGTCCGCGAAGGCTGCAGGCTTCCAGTCACCAGTCACCAATCACCAATCACTCGCCTAACCCAGCAAAAAGGCCCCGCCGCTCTCGCGACGGGGCCTTCTTCATTCGTCCGGGGACGAAGGCGCTTACTGGGCCGGGGCCGGGGTGGCCGGCGGGGCGGTCATCTCGCCCGACGGGGTGGTGCTGGGCGTGTTGTTGGTCGTCATGCCGCCGTCGGCGTTGCCGCCCTGTTGCTCGATGCGGTCGGCCTCGGTGTTGAGGGCCTTCTCCTCGGCTTCGTTCGGCGTGGCGCCCGCCTGGGCTTCCAGGGCGTCGGCTTGGGTTTCGGCGGCCTTGTCAGCCGCGCTTTCGCCACAGGCGGCGAGGCCGGCGAAGGCGAAGGCGGCGGTGGCGGCGATGATCATCTTACGCATTGGAACAGTCCCTTTTGTTCTCTTCCTGGGACCGAACCAACCTGCGGGATTCGAAAAGGTTCACGCCGACGTGAGGGCTGCGTGAACTCTGGCGAGACCTATTCGGCGGCGAAGGCCACCCGCGCGGCGCCGAGAAGGGCGGCGTGCTTGTGCAGGATCACATGGGTCGGGATGGCCGCCATATAGTCCTTGAACCGGCCCTTGCGCTCGAACCGTTCGCGGAAGGGGCTGGCCTTGAGGAAGGGCAGGATACGCGGGGCGATGCCGCCGGCGATATAGACGCCGCCGCGCGCACCGGTGGTCAGGGCGATGTCGCCGGCCACGGCGCCGAGGATGGCGCAGAAGCGGGCGAGGGTGTGGCCGCAGTGGCTTTGCGGATCCTCCATCGCCTCGGTGGTGATCTGGGCCGGGTCGTCGATATGGGTCTCGCGACCGTCGATCTCGGCCAGGGCGCGGTGCATGTTCAGCAGACCCGGACCGCAGATCAGGCGCTCGATGGAGACGCGGTCGTAGCGGCGGCGCAGGATGCGCAGGATCTCGTCCTCGACCGCATCGCCGGGGGCGAAGCAGGCGTGGCCGCCCTCGGACGGCATGGCCAGTTCATTGCCGCGCGCGTCGCGCACCAGAGCCGAGACGCCGAAGCCGGTGCCCGGCCCGAGCACGGCGATGGCGGCGTGGGGATCGCCCTCCTCGGGGCCGCCCAGCGAAGCCAGCTCCGCCTGCGGCACGACGGGGGCGCCCCAGGCCAGGGCCTCGAAATCATTGATCAGGCGCACGGGCTTGAGGCCCAGGGTGCCGAGCTCGGTTTCCGACACGCGCCAGGGGGAGTTGGTCAGGTCGATCTCACCGTCGGTGACGGGACCGGCCACGGCGATGACGCCGCCGCTGGGCTTGACCTCGCAGCCGTCGATGAAGGCCTTCACGCCTTCGAGGAAGGTCGGATAGGTCTCGGCCGGGAAGCTCTCATGGTGCTCCAGCACCGGCTTGCCGTTGACCATGTGGGCAATGGCGAAGCGGGCGTTGGTGCCGCCGACATCACCGACGAGCAGGGTCTTGTCCCAGTTGATGGTCATGAGCGCAGTCCTTCAGTCCCTTTGCCGCGCGGCGGCTTGTTCTTGCTTGCGTCAGGCGTCGACGGCGCGGTCGACGATGTTCGGATCGGGCGGGGTGTCCTCGCTGGCAGGCGCGCCGGGCGGGACGGCGAAGCAGACGGAGGCGCCCTCTTCGGCGGTCGAGACGACATGGCGGAAGGCGCCGAACAGCTCGCGGCCATAGCCCCAGGCGCTGCCGGTGGCGTGGGCTTCGGTGCGGTGGGCGGCAGGGCGGGCGGTGAGGTCGCTGACGCCGACGGTGCTCAGCACCCCGGCCTCGGCATCCAGCCGGATGATATCGCCGTCCTGGACGTGGGCGAGGGGGCCGCCGGCGAGGGCTTCGGGGCTGACGTGGATGGCGGCGGGGGTCTTGCCCGAGGCGCCGGACATGCGGCCGTCGGTGACGAAGGCGACCTTGAAGCCCTTGTCCTGAAGCACCGACAGGGCCGGAGACAGGCTGTGCAGCTCGGGCATGCCGTTGGCGCGGGGGCCTTGGAAACGCAGGATCACGACGACGTCGCGGTTCAGCTTGCCGTCCTTGAACGCCTGCAAGGCCTCTTCCTGCGACTCGAAGACGGCGGCGGGGGCCTCGACGATGCGGTTCTCCGGCTTGACCGCCGAGACCTTGATGACGGCGCGACCGAGGTCGCCTTTCACCAGACGCAGGCCGCCGTCCTTCTGGAACGGATCGGAGGCGGGACGCAGGATGTCGGTGTCGAGGCTCTGGCTCACGCCGTCGCGCCAGACCAGTTCACCGTCGACCATCGACGGCTCCTGGAAATAGGGATCGAGGCCCTTGCCCATGACGGTCTCGACGTCGGCGTGGATGTTGCCGTGCTCGGCCAGTTCGCGGGTGACGAAGGCGACGCCGCCGGCGGCCTGGAAGGCGTTCACATCGGCCGAACCGTTCGGATAGACGCGGGCCAGCAGCGGCGTCGCCGAGGACAGCTGGTCCATGTCCGTCCAGTCGATGATGACGCCCGCGGCGCGGGCCATGGCGACGAGGTGGATGGCGTGGTTGGTCGAGCCGCCGGTGGCCAGCAGGGCCACGATCATGT
>JAVHYH010000275.1 GCA_031119155.1 Brevundimonas sp. | reverse complement strand
CGGTGAAGACGGTGGGCGTGTAGCCCTTGGTGGTCGGCGGCTCGCCCGCGGCCAGACCGATCTCGCGCTGGGCCATGGCGAAGCGGGTGACGGAGTCCATCAGGCAGAGGACTTCCAGATCCTGATCCCGGAAATACTCCGAGATGGCCATGGTCATATAGGCGGACTGGCGACGCTTGAGGGCGGGCTCGTCAGAGGTGGCGACGACGACGACGGCGCGGCGCAGGCCTTCCTCGCCCAGGGTCTCTTCCACGAACTCGCGGACTTCCCGGCCCCGTTCGCCGATCAGGCCGACGACGACGACATCGCAGGTGGCTTCCTTGGCCAGCATGGACAGCAGCACTGACTTGCCGACGCCGGAACCGGCGAAGATGCCGAGACGCTGGCCGCGGCAGGTGGTGGTGAAGACATCCATCGAGCGGACGCCGAGGTCCAGTCGCTCACCCACGCGACCGCGCGAATGGGCCGGGGGCGGGGGGGCGCGCAGGGGATAGGCGGCGGGGCCCTGGGGCAGCGGTCCCTTGCCGTCGATGGGCTGGCCGAAGGCGTCGATGATCCGGCCCAGCCAGGCGGTGGTCGGGCGAACGCTGGCGGCGGTGTCGATGATGCGGATGTCGGCGCCGGGGGCCACGCCCTCGACCGGGCCGAAGGGCATCAACAGGGCCTTGGCGTCGCGGAAGCCGACGACCTCGGCGGGCAGGGGGCTGAGGCCGCGTCCGCGCTCGATCTCGGCGCGGGCGCCGACGGCGAGGCGGCTCAGGCCGCCCTTCGACTCGATCAGCAGTCCGCTGACGCCCGCGACCTTGCCGGTCACGACCAGCGGGTCGATCGCTTCGACGGCGGCGGCGAGATTGCGCAAACGGAGCCCCTGAACAGGTCTCAACGGATGCGGGAACGTGGTTAATCGAAGGTGAAGACCAGCTCAGTTCGCTGTGGGAACCGGAGCGTCGGCGGGCTGGTCGGCGGTCTCGCGTCCCGTGGTCAGAATGGCGCCGACCGAGGCGATGATGATGCAGCCGATGGCCAGCCACTGCAGGCCGCTGAGCCGCTCATGCAGGATGATCAGCCCCGCGATGGCGCCGATGGCGGGTTCGCCGGACAGAAGGACGCCGAAGGTGCGCTTGGGGATGTGGCGCAGGGCGATCATCTCCAGCGAATAGGGCAGGGCGCTGGAGGCGATGGCGACGCAGACGCCGATCACCAGAACCGAGGGCAGCAACAGGTTCGCGCCAGCGGTGACGACGCCGAACGGCAGGATGACGAGGGCGGCGGTGCTCATGCCCAGCGCCACGGACTGGCCGGCGTGCATGTGGGACAGGCGCTTGCCGAAGATGATGTAGAGGGCCCAGCACAGACCGGCGAAGGCCGCGAAGGCGACACCGGCGGGATCCAGCGCATGGGCGCCGTTCCAGATCGGCAGCAACATGCCGAGGCCGACGACGGCGCAGGCGATCCAGACGAAATGGATCAGACGCCGCGCATGGATCAGGGCCAGGACCAGAGGGCCGGAGAACTCGATGGCGATGGCAAGGCCCAGCGGGATGGTCCGCAGCGACATGTAGAAGCTGAGGTTCATCAGGCCCAGCACGAGGCCGTAGAGCAGGACGCGTCCGGCGTCGGAGCGCGTCAGCCGGAATCGCCAGGGCCGCCAGACGGCGATGAGGATGAGGGCGGACAGGGTCACCCGCAGGGCGGACGTGCCCTCGGCGCCGATCATCGGGAACAGCTGTTTGGCGAAGGAGGTGCCGATCGCCAGCGAAACCATGCCTGCGAGGAGGGCTGCATAGGGCATGGCGGCCGCGACTGCGGGGGAAGACAGTGAGCGGTGCGCGCCAGCGATCGACATGACAGGAGCCTAGTCGAAGTCCGGTTGCGCTTCCCGGCGATTTCAGGCTGTGGTGCGCCTGAAATCGTCTCGAAAGACCTCAGGATGACGGAATTCGTCACGCTCGACGCCTTTGACCATCGGCTGATCGATCGGGTCCGGCGCAACAATCTGGAGCCCGCGCGGGTGACGGCGGAGGCGGTGGGCCTGTCGGAGTCGGCGGTGCTGCGGCGTCTGCGCCGCCTCCGCGCCGAGGGAGTGATCGTGGCGGACGTGGCGATGATCGACCCCGACCGCGTCGAGCCGCGGATCGTGCTGCATGTGATGGTCGAGATGAACACCCAGGACCGGAAGGTGATGAACGCCTTCCAGACCGCGATGCGGGCCAGTCCGGAGGTGCAGGGCTGCTGGGACGTGACCGGGCCGACGGACTATCTGGTCACGGTCTCGGTGCGGTCGATGGCGGACTATGAGGCGTTCGGCATCCGCGAGATGACGCCGGAGAAGGGCGTCCGCGCCTATCAGAGCATGATCGTGATCCGCGAAGTGGTGGGCTTTGACCCGGCCCGGTCCGTGCTGTCCCGGTGAGGCCCGGGCGAGATCGCCGGTGAACGAGGTGTGAAGAATCCCATACGGGTTTCTCCGTGTGACAAAAGGAACCAATCAGAAAGTACCGTGGCGGAAACATACACTCATAAGTGGCGACAAGCTCAAGCTCGCCCGATGGGAGATGTCCATGTTCACTGGTCAGCGTCGTGAGAAGCAGGCGCTTCAGGAGCGTGTCGAGGAACTGGATGCGCGCATGGCCGCGATCGGGCGGTCGCAGGCGGTGATCGAGTTCAATCTCGATGGGACGATCATCAGCGCCAACGAGAATTTCCTGCTGACGATGGGCTACGCCATCGAAGAGATCCGGGGCGCGCACCACCGGAATTTCATGGAGCCGTCGGAGGCGGCCTCGGGCGACTATTCGGCCTTCTGGCGCGCGCTGAACGAGGGGCAGTTCGCGGCGGGCAAGTTCAGGCGGCTGGCCAAGGGCGGGCGCGAGGTCTGGCTGCAGGCGTCCTACAATCCGATCATGGGGCCGAACGGGCGGCCCGTCCGCGTGATCAAGCTGGCGGTCGACATCACCCGCGAGGAGCAGGAGAACAATCGCCGGGAGGCGGCGCGGGTCGAGTCCGAGCGCGCCCAGACCCTGCTGGTGGATGCGCTGGCGTCGAGCCTGTCGAAACTGTCGGACGGCGACCTGACCACGCAGGTGGAGGGTCAGATGGACAGCGCGCATGAGCGCATCTGTCAGGATTACAACTCGGCGGTCGGGAGCCTGAGGAGCGCCCTGACCCAGGTGACGGAGGCGGTGGGCGGCCTGCGCGGCGGATCGGATGAAATCTCCATGGCCTCCGACGACCTGTCGCGCCGGACTGAACAGCAGGCGGCCAGTCTGGAGGAGACGGCGGCGGCGCTGGACGAGATCACCGCGACGGTGAAGCGCAGCGCCGAAGGGGCGCGCAAGGCGTCGAGCGCGGCGGCCGGCGCCCGGTCGGAGGCCGAACGCTCGGGCGAGGTGGTGCGCAACGCCATCACCGCCATGGACGAGATCCAGAAGAGCTCGGTGCAGATCGGCGAGATCATCGGGGTGATCGACGAGATCGCGTTCCAGACCAATCTGCTGGCCCTGAACGCGGGCGTCGAGGCGGCGCGGGCGGGCGACAGCGGGCGCGGGTTCGCGGTCGTGGCCTCGGAAGTCCGGGCTCTGGCCCAGCGTTCGGCCGAGGCGGCCAAGG
>JAVHYH010000034.1 GCA_031119155.1 Brevundimonas sp. | reverse complement strand
TGGAGAGGACAGACCGGCGCGCCAGCGACGGTCAGGTGAGGGCGGCTCCGTCAGGTCAGGGTGTGGCGCCGCCCCAAAGCCCTCCCCCTCGATGGGGGAGGGTTGGGTGGGGGTGGATGCAGACAGTCTCGGGAGATGGCGCAGGAGGCGTCGTCGACCTCTCCAAGCGCGCCTCTCACCTCGACACCGAGCGCGCACCCCCATCCCCGACCCTTCCCCCGTCGAGGGGGAAGGGAGATGTGCCCGTCCTCCAAAAATACGGTGGAGTTCATCCTGAACCCGCATGTCGCGCCACTCCAACCCACTGACCACGCTCCACTTTTCACAAATCGCCCTCGCTGAGCCCGCCTGAGCTCAGCCCGCGCGCATACTTCCCGCATCCCGTCGATGGGGAGGGCGTCGGATCCACGCTGCTCGACGACGGCGGGCTGTGGCCGAGCGAAGAAGCCTGCGGGATGGATACCGCGGGGGTCCTCGTCGGGCAGGGATGGATCCTGCCCGCTTGCTCGCCGCGCGCTGAAGGACGGGCTGCTCGGCCCCTTTTGGGTAACGATGTCCGTCCCGCGTCGGAGACAGCAATGTCGCCGGCGGAGATCCGGCAAGGCTCGAATGTCAAAGCCGCCAGCCGGAGAGCGTGTGGAAAACGGCGACGCGGGATGTCGGTCTCGTCGAAAGGTATTTTTGCACACACACCGGGCGAGGCCCGGCGTCCCGCGCCCTTCCCATCACCTCGCCGGGTCAACCGGTGGAGGACGATTTTGCCTGCTCGCTCACCTCTCCATTCGCCCTCAAGCGAATGGAGAGGACAGACCGGCGCGCCAGCGACGGTCAGGTGAGGGCGGCTCCGTCAGGGCAGGAGACGCCTCGAACACCGGTGTCGGCGGACACTCACCCACCGCCAGCGCCGCCCCCTCCTGATCGGCGAAGGCGCCGATCTGTCCTCCCCATCGCCTTGAAGCGGGCGATGGAGAGGTGAGCACCGCCACACCCCACACCCCACACCCCGGAGACCCCGCCCATGAAACCCGCTCACCCCTCCCGTCGAAACCGCCAGCTCTCCGCCCTGTGGGAGGAGCAACGCCTGCGCCTGCACCGGATCGCCCTGCGCGAGATCGAGCCGCTCTATCCGCGGGAGCGCTACTTCCACGCCATGCTCAAGGCCGGAAAACGGGTGAACGCCTACGACTATATGCTGGCCCCTCACCTGTTCATGCTAGAGCGCGGCATCCCGGTCGATCCGACGCGATATCACGTGTTCTGACAGGCGGAATCCGACGCGCCGCCCGACCTGCCGGAATCGCCCCTGAAAGCTCGCAATTCCCGTCATAATTCCTATATTCTGAGCCTTCCGGCGCGGGCCAGATTCGCGCCGTCTTCCGGGCCCTTCGCGGGGCCGTTTCACCGACCGATTTGATGACCGATCAGACCCCCGACGACGCTGTCGCCCCGGCCGAATACGGCGCCGACTCCATCAAGGTTCTCAAGGGCCTGGATGCCGTCCGCAAACGCCCCGGCATGTACATCGGCGACACCGACGACGGCTCCGGCCTGCACCACATGGTCTATGAAGTCGTCGACAACGCGATCGACGAAGCCCTGGCCGGTCACGCCGATCTGGTCGAGGTGATCCTCAACGCCGACGGTTCGGTCACCGTGACCGACAACGGGCGCGGCATCCCCACCGCCATCCACGCCGAGGAAGGCGTCTCGGCGGCCGAGGTCATCATGACCCAGCTGCACGCGGGCGGTAAGTTCGACCAGAATTCCTACAAGGTCTCCGGGGGGCTGCACGGCGTCGGCGTCTCGGTCGTCAACGCCCTGTCCGACTGGCTGAAGCTGGTCATCTTCCGTGACGGCAAACGCCACGAGATGCGCTTCGAGCGCGGCGACGCCGTGGTCAGCCTGGCCGTCACCGGCGACGCCCCGATCCGCACCGAAGGGTCGAAGAAGGGCGAGCTGTTGACCGGCACCCAGGTCACCTTCTTCCCCTCGCTGACCACCTTCTCGCACATCGACTTCGACCTGAAGACGCTGGAGCATCGCCTGCGCGAGCTGGCCTTCCTGAACTCGGGCGTGGTCATCAAGCTGCGCGACGATCGCCACGCCGAGCCGTTCGAGGAAATCCTCCACTACGAGGGCGGCGTCGAGGCCTTCGTGCGCCACCTCGACAAGTCCAAATCGCCCCTGCTCAAGGACGTCATCACCGTCCGCGGTCGCAAGGACGGCATCGAGCTGGACCTCGCCCTGTGGTGGAACGACAGCTACCACGAGACCATGCTGTGCTTCACCAACAACATCCCGCAGCGGGATGGGGGCACCCACCTGTCGGCCTTCCGCGCGGCCCTGACCCGCGTCATGGGCGGCTATATCGAAAGCGCCGGCGCCGCCAAGAAGGAGAAGGTCTCCGTCTCGGGCGAGGACGCCCGCGAAGGCCTGACCTGCGTCCTCTCGGTCAAGGTTCCGGATCCCAAATTCAGCTCGCAGACCAAGGACAAGCTGGTCTCGTCCGAAGTCCGCCCGGCGGTCGAAAACCTCTGTCAGGAAGGCCTCGCCACCTGGTTCGAGGAGCACCCGGTCGAGGCCAAGATGATCGTCGCCAAGATCATCGAGGCCGCCGCCGCCCGTGAGGCCGCGCGCAAGGCCCGTGACCTGACCCGCCGCAAGACGGCGATGGAAATCTCGTCCCTGCCCGGCAAGCTGGCCGACTGTCAGGAACGCGATCCGGCCAAGTCCGAACTGTTCATCGTCGAGGGTGACTCCGCCGGTGGCTCGGCCAAACAGGCCCGCAATCGCGAGAACCAGGCCGTCCTGCCCCTGCGCGGCAAGATCCTGAACGTCGAGCGCGCCCGCTTCGACCGCATGCTGTCGTCGGAACTGATCGGCACGCTCATTCTGGCGCTCGGCACGGGCATCGGTCGTGACGACTTCAACGCCGACAAGCTGCGCTACCACAAGATCATTCTGATGGCCGACGCCGACGTCGACGGCGCCCACATCCGCACCCTGCTGCTGACCTTCTTCTACCGTCAGATGCCGGAGCTGATCGAGCGCGGGCACGTCTACATCGCCCAGCCGCCGCTCTACAAAGTCTCCAAGGGCAAGCAGTCGCGCTACCTCAAGGATCAGGCGGACATGGACGCCTATCTGATCGAGGAAGGCTCGTCCGAGGCCGAGCTGGACCTGCCGTCCGGCGAGCGCCGCACCGGTCTGGACCTGCAGGCTCTGGTCCGCGAGGCCAAGGCCTTCAAGGCGGGCGTCGATCGCCTGTCCCAGCGCGCCCCGGCCTTCGCCATCGAACAGTCGGCCCTCGCCGGCCTGTTCGCCGAGGACGGCGGCGACCTGTCGAAGGCCGCCGAACGCCTCAACCTCTTCGCCGAGGAAGGCGACGGGGCGTGGTCCGGCGCGCCGGGCGCCCAGGGCGCCATCGCCTTCGAACGCGTCCGCCGCGCGGTCTCCGAGAAGATCGTTCTGGAAGAGACCCTGATCCGCTCGCAGGACGCCCGCCGTCTGGCCGAACGCGCCGCCGCCTTCGAGGGCCTGTTCGATCAGCCCGCCGTCTTCCGCCGCAAGGACAAGTCGACGACTATCCGCGGTCCGCTCGACCTGCTCGACGCCGTCCTTGACGCGGGCAAGAAGGGCATCGCCATCCAGCGCTACAAGGGTCTGGGCGAGATGAACCCCGAACAGCTGTGGGAGACGACGCTGGACGTCAACGCCCGCACCCTGCTGCAGGTCAATGTCGAACACGAGGAGGACGCCTCCGACCTGTTCGCCAAGCTGATGGGCGACGTGGTCTAACCCCGCCGCGAGTTCATCCAGGAAAACGCCCTCGACGCCGCCGTCGACGCGTAACGAAAAAGGCCCGGATGGATCGCTCCATCCGGGCCTTTCCCTGGTCGGTTGCGTCCCGCGTCAGGGGCGGCCGGCCTCGATGAAGGCGCGGATGCTGGGATAGGTCGCTCCGGTGGAGCGCGACCCGTCACAGGCGATCTGTTTCAGGAAGTCCGGCAGGGTGCTCGGCCGCAGGGGCTCCCAGGCGCCGTCCTCTTCCGGATAGGCCCCGTCCTCGGCGCCGGCGGCGTTGTACTCGGTCGACCCCGCGGTCCGCCATTTCCGGCCCGCGCAGTCGAACTCATAGGTCTCCTGCGTGTGGCTCAGATCGCCCGCCGGCGTGCCCGTCGGAGTCGAGGCCAGCCGGATCGTGGTGATCGCCCCGCTGGTCGAAATACTGTCCACGTCCGCCAGATAGACCCGCGCCGTGCTTCGGGAAAACGGGTTCCAGTTCTCCGCCGCCGCGGGCGTCGTCACGACCATCAGAGCGGTCGCAGTCAAAAGCAGGAATTTCATCAGAGCACCTCCCCAGGTTCTGCCCCGAAGATGAAACCCGAACAGCGGATTTGGCAAGCGTCAGGCCGCCGCCGCGGTCCTGACCGGCGCCTTCGCCAGCGGCTCGAACAGCCACCGGGCCAGATGCCGCACGACCGGTGCGGCCACCCCGTCCCCGGTCAGCTTGCACGCGGCGCTGTACGATCCCGGCAGACGATAGGCGTCCGACAGCCCCATCAGCCGG
This sequence comes from Brevundimonas sp., assembly GCA_031119155.1. Taxonomy (GTDB): domain Bacteria; phylum Pseudomonadota; class Alphaproteobacteria; order Caulobacterales; family Caulobacteraceae; genus Brevundimonas. The sequence goes on along the minus strand of JAVHYH010000034.1, from coordinate 13,491 downwards.
GCCGTCTCCCGCGCCGTCATCAGCCGCGACCGCACCCGTCCGTGCTCGACCACCACCAGCGTCTGACGGCTTGAGCCCCCGCCCGGCGTCCGCAAACAGCCGGCCCGGTCGAAGCGCACCTCGGCCCGCTGCATCTTGCGGCCCTCGGCATCGGTCCGCGTTCGACGGAACAGCGCTCCGACCTGCCGCGTCCCCGACGCCCGCGCGGCCTCGACCTTGGCCCGGTTGACCGGCGACATCAGTTCCAGCAGCCGCGCCGTCTGCGCCTGATTGTGCCACTCCAGATCCGGCCCGTCGGTCTCGGTCAGCGCCGCCAGCCCGGCGGGTTCCGCCTCCGGCTCGGGCAGCCGCCACCACAGCATCCGGCGGCGCAGATCGTCCGGCAGCCGCTCCACCGCCCGCCTCAGATTGGCCGGATGGAACGCCGCCTCCGGCCCGCTCGCCAGCAGGCCCGGATCGATCTCGACATCCCCGCGAACCCCGACCACGAACAGACGCGGCCGCGACTGCGGCAAGAACCGGTCGGCGTTGATCACCAGCGCCCCGACCGCGTAGCCGGCCTCGTCCCAGGTCCGGCACAGGATCTCGAAGTCCCGCCCGCCCCGCGAGGTCAGGGCCCCGCAGACATTCTCGATGGCCACGATCCTCGGGCCGCGCCCCTCCCGCGCCAGCCCTCGCGCCAGATCCCAGAAGACGTGGAACATGCCGGACCGGGCCCCGCCCAGCCCCTTGCCGTTCCCCGCCAGCGACAGGTCCTGGCAGGGGAAGGAGCCCCACATCAGATCGGCCTGCCCCGGCAGGTCGGCGGGCGTCAGGGCGCCGATGTCGCCGACCGCCAGCTCCTCGCCGCCCCAGTTGGCGCGATAGAAGGCGGCCTTCTGCGGGTCGATGTCGTTGGCGAAGGTGCAGGTCCAGCCGTCGCCCAGCCCCGCCCGCAGCATGCCGCCGCCAGCGAAGAACTCATACGCCTGGAAGGGGGACGATTCGGCCATCGCCGCCGAGCATGGAGCCTCGGCGGCGCCCGGTCCATGGGTCAGCCGACCAACGCCTGCCGGTCCCGCTCCAGGAAGGCCACGACGTCGCCGATCTGCGTCCTCGGATTGCGCGTGTGCGGATAGGCGTGCGCCGTCCGGGGCTTCCGGTCGAACCAGATCTCGTCGACCACCTCCGTCGGCCGCGTCGCCGCCAGCCAGTCGATGGTGTCCGCGCCCTCGTCGTCATTGCGCAGGATGGGGGCCAGGATCTTCCGGAACTTGGGCAGCGAGGTCTTCACCCCCGCCGTGTCCGCCCAGCCCGGATGCACCGCATAGGTCTTCACGCCCGCATCCGCGAACGCCGCCCGCCAGTGCTCAGCCAGCGCCAGTTGCGCTCGCTTGTGCGCGGCATAGGCGGCGAAGCCGTTGAACTTGTCCTCGGGGATATTCAGCATCGATTTGGTCAGGGGCAGATTGTAGAGCCCGCCCGACACAACGTTGATCACCGCCCCGCCCTGCTTCAGCCGCCCCTCGGCATGCAACTGCTCCGTCAGGATGTAGTGGCCCAGCAGATTGGTGGCATAGGAGGTTTCCAGCCCCTCCGCCGTCGGCTCATAGGCCCGCATCAGCAGGCCGACATTGTTGACCAGAACGTCGAAGGTCTGGCCGGCGATCTCGGGCCGTCGGGTCAGGTCGGAGACCGTCCGCATCGAGGACAGGTCGCAGATCACCGGCACGATCCGGCCCGGCAGATCGGCGGCGGCGCTCTGCAGCGAGTCGAGCGCGGTCGGATTGCGGCCGACGGCATAGACAGTCGCGCCCTTGCGGACGCCCCTCAGGGCGGCGGCGCGGCCCAGGCCGCCGGTCGCGCCGGTGATCAGCCAGGTCTGTCCGGAATAGTCCGCGCGCACCGGCTTGAACGGCAGGCCGCGGGCGATATAGCCGACCCGCGTGAAGGACGGCGCGAAGCGGCCATAGAAATTCATAGATTTCATAAGGGCTTGCAGGAAAGGCGGTTCAGCCATCGGTCATTCTCCCCAACGCCTCAAGCGTCACTTTCATAAACATACTAAATAAGTCGGGCTGCTTGGCAACCGACTTGCGTTTCTGGACTAACGGCGTATCGGTTCGATATCGAAAGTCACGGAACCGCCTCATGACCAGACCGATCCGCGTGATCCAGTGGGCGACGGGCTCGATGGGCAAGACCTGCCTGCGGGCTGTGCTGGACGATCCGCGGTTTGAACTGGTCGGCCTGTTCGTCTATGGCGCGGCCAAGGCCGGGAAGGATGCGGGTGAGATCGCCCGGCGCGATCCGACCGGCATCATCGCGACCCGATCCGTCGAGGAGATCCTCGCGCTGGACGCCGATGTGGTCCTTCACTGTCCCATGCTGTCGGACCCCTATGACGGCCACGACGCCGACGTTCGCCGTCTGCTGGAATCGGGCAAGAATGTCATCTCGATCAACAACTACTTCGAACCGCGCGCGCTTGGCGCGGAGCACGCCGCGACACTGGAGAGCAGTGCTCTGAAGGGCGGCGCGACCCTGGCCGGAACCGGCGTGAACCCCGGCTGGGTGGCCGAACGGATGGCGGCCAATGCGGTGGCGCTGTGCCTGTCACATACGAACGTCGCGACCCGGGAAATCATTGACTGCACGACGGTTCCGAACCCCGACTACGTCTTCGGAGCGCTCGGCTTCGGCGCCGATCCGGCGACGATCGATCTGGTTGCCGGGCCGCTGGCGCGCACCTTCGACAGTATGTTCGCGCAGAGCGTCGAGGGACTGGCGCAGAGGATCGGTCTGGCGCTGGACGGCTACGAGTCCGACCACCAGTTGCGGCTGGCCGGCCGTGATCTGAACGTCGCCGCCGGGATGATCCCGCAGGGGACGGTGGCGGCCACCACCTGGCGCGTGCATGGCGTGGCGGACGGCGTGCGTCGCATCACCCATGAGGTGAACTGGATCATGGATCCAACCGACCTGGCTTTCGCGGGCAAGCCCCACTGGCAGATCGAGGTGGAGGGGACGCCGGGCCTGACCATCGCCATGGATCTGGTCGCCGGCGCGCCCTCGGGCGTTCGCACCAAGCCCGAGCAGTTCGCGGTCGCCGCCATGGTGCTGGACGCCATTCCACGCGTGGTCGCGGCGCCGCCCGGCCTGCTCCGTCTGTGGCCTGAGCGGGTTGCCCGCTAACAAAAGTCATGTCACTTTCAATCAAAGACTAAAAATGACAAACCGAGGAAACGACCATGGCTGACCGCGATCCCGAGGTGCAGGCGCTGCTCGACAAGAAGGCCATTGAGGAGGTGCTGCTGCTCTTCCTGCGGGGCTGTGATCGCGGCGACGAAACGCTGGTGGAGCGGGCCTACTGGCCGGACGGTTGGGAGGACCACGGCGGCACCTTCAACGGCCCGGCGTCGGAGTGGGTGGCCGTGGTCAAGGAGCGCCTGCCCAAGGCCGGGCTGATGAACCACCTGGCCATGAACATGGTCATCGAGCTCAAGGGACCGACCTCGGCCCTGGCCGAATGTTACATCCTCACGGCGTCGCGCCTGAAGGTGAAGGGCGAGTGGTTCGACACCCGCACCCTGGCCCGCTGCGTCGACCAGATGGAGAAGCGCGGCGACGAGTGGCGCATCCTGCGCCGCACCATGTGCTGGGAGTGGAACGAGGAGCACGAGATCTCGGAGACCTGGGCGCGCGGGGCGATCACCAACGATCCGACCCAGCTGCGTCGCGGGGCCAAGAAGCCTGACGACATCCTCTACACCGCCGCCGCCTGAGGTCCGGTCATGGAAGTTCAGGGCTGCGTCGCCATCGTCACCGGCGCCAATCGCGGGATCGGCGAGGCTTTCGTTCGCGTGCTGATGCAGGAGGGGGCAGCCAAGGTTTACGCCGGCGCCCGTGATCCGGCCTCGGCGAAACATCTCGAGGACGAGTTCCCCGGCAAGGTCGAGGCCGTCGCGCTGGACGTGACGGACCACGCGCAGATCGCCGCCGCCGCGTCCGCCTGTCCGGACGTGTCCGTCGTGGTCAACAACGCCGGGGCCTTCAACAACCAGCTTCTGATCGGCGCCGAGGACATGTCGTCCGCGCGGCAGGAGATGGAGGTCAACTACTTCGGACCTCTCGCCATGGCCCGCGCCTTCGCGCCGGTCCTGAAGGCGAACGGGGGCGGGGCGATCCTGAATGTGCTGTCGGTGGGCGGCATTCTCGCCGCGCCCAACATGGGCGGCTACAGCCCGTCGAAATTCGCCATGCGCGCCGCCGGGACCTGCATCCGCGCCGAACTGGCCGGGCAGGGCACCAGCGTCACCTCGCTGATCGTGGGCTCGGTCGATACCCGCATGGCCTCGCACGTGAAGGGCGCCAAGGAGGCGCCCGAGGACATCGCGCGGGCCGCCATGCGCGGCATCACGCGCGGCACGGATGAGATCGACACCGACCGCTTCGCCATCGAGATGCGCGCCGCCATGGCCCGCGATCCGAAGGGGCTGGAGCGGCAGATGGGCAAGGCTGTCCACGTCAAGGAACCGACGACCGGCCGCTAGCCGGCGCACACAACAAGGGGGAGGAAGTTCAATGCCGCCAGTTCAGGAGATCATCACGATCCTCGGGATCAATCTCGGGGTCTGTATCGCGTCCTTCGTCATCCTCTGGGCCATCGGTTGCGCGGTGAAGGACGTCACCTTCGTCGACGCATGGTGGGCGCTGGGGCTGGCCTTCATGGCCGTGACCACCTTCCTGCAGGCCGACGGCTCGCCGGCCCGGATGCAGTTGCTTCTGGTTCTGGCCGGGGCCTGGGGGCTGCGGTTGGGCCTCTACATCCTGTGGCGCTGGCGCTCGCATGGGCCGGACAGGCGCTATGTGAAGATGCTGTCCCGCGCGCAGGAGACAAAGGGCTGGAGCTTCCCGGTCGCGTCGTGGCGTCTGGTCTTCATGTTCCAGGCCCCGATCCTCTGGGCCGTCAGCCTGCCGGTGCAGCTCGGTCAGATGTCCGCCACCCCGGTTGCCATCGGCACGCTGGGCTGGGCCGGCGCCGCTCTGGTGATCTTCGGCATCCTGTTCGAGAGCACCGCCGACTTCCAGCTGGTCCGCTTCAAGGCGAACAAGGCCAATGAGGGCAAGGTGCTGTCCAGCGGCCTGTGGAAATACACCCGCCACCCGAACTATTTCGGGGACCTGTGCGTCTGGTTCGGCCTGTGGCTGGTGGCCGCCGAGACCGGCCTGCTGGGCATCGTCTCCCTCGCCGGGCCGCTGCTGCTGCTGCTGATGTTCGTGAAGTACAGCGGCGGACCCTCCTACGAGAAGCGCCTGACCTATCAGCGTCCGGGCTATGCGGAGTACATCGCCCGCACCAGCTCGCTGATCCCCTGGCCGCCGAAGAAGCCGGGAGCCGCGTAATGAGGCCCGCCGTCCCCCGCGTCATGTCCACCCCCGGGATCGGCGAGATGACGCCCCGGGGGATGGGCGCCCTGCTGGACATCCATGCGGCGCGCGATCCGGACGCTCCGGCCCTGTCCTTTGAAGGCACGACCCTGACCCGCGCGGCGCTCGCCTCGCGGGTCAACCGCCGGGCGCGGACGCTCGAGCGACTGGGTGTGCAGGCGGGAGACTTTGTCGCCATCGCCCTGCCCAACAGCCCGGCCTTCCTCGAACTGGCCTTCGCCGTCTGGGCGCTGGGGGCAACGCCCGCCCCGCTCTCGCACAAGCTCCCGGCCGCCGAACTGGCGGGCATTCTCGACCTGCTCAAGCCCCGGCTGGTGGTCATCAATGACGCCTCGAAGGCGGGCGATACGCCGGCCTATCCCGAGGCCGACACCTTCGACGCCGCGCTCGATGACAGCCCCCTGCCCGAGAAGGTCGCGCCGCATCTGAAGGCCATCGCCTCGGGCGGCAGCACCGGACGGCCCAAGGTCATCGTCGACATGTCGCCGGGCGTCGCCGATCCGGACAAGCCGTTGCTGGGCATGCTTCCTGACAAGGACGTGCTGATGAACCCGGGGCCGCTGTATCACGCCGCCCCCTTCGGCATGACCTGTTTCGCCCTCGGCTGGGGCCTGCACGTCGTCCTGATGCCGCGCTTCGACGCCGAGGAGGCCCTGCGCCTGATCGAGCGGCACAAGGTTCGCTGGCTGTTCCAGGTGCCGACCATGATGCATCGCATCTGGGCCCTGCCGGACGAGACCAAGGCGAAGTACGACATCAGCTCGCTCGACGCCGTCATGCACATCGCCGCCCCCTGTCCGCCCTGGCTGAAACAGGCCTGGATCGACTGGGTCGGCGCCGAGACGGTGTGGGAGCTGTACACCGGCACGGAGGCCATGGGCGGCACCGGCATCAACGGCGTCCAGTGGCTGAACAAGCCCGGCTCGGTCGGCCGCATCCTGCCCGGCTACGAGATGCAGGTTCTGCGCCCGGACGGTTCGCCCTGCGACGTGGATGAGGTCGGCGAGATCTTCTTCCGCCCGCTGCGAGGTCAGGGGACCACCTATCGCTACCTCGGCGCCGAGCCGAAGGCGGTGGGCGAGTTCGAGACCCTGGGCGATCTGGGGCGGGTGGATGCGGACGGCTATCTGTTCCTCGCCGACCGGCGCGTGGACATGATCCTGTCGGGCGGCGCCAACGTCTATCCGGCCGAGGTCGAGGCCGCGATCGACGCCTTCCCCGGCGTTCAGTGCAGCGTCGTCATCGGCCTGCCCGACGACGACCTCGGCCAGCGCGTCCACGCCATCGTCGAGACGGCGGACGGTCAGCTGGATCAGGCTGGGCTGGCCGCCTTCCTCGCCGACCGCATCGCCCGCTACAAACAGCCGCGCAGCTTCGAGGCCACCGCCGAACGTCTCCGCGACGACGCCGGCAAGGTGCGGCGCAGCCAGCTTCGGGCGGAGCGGATCTGAAGTTCTCCCTCCCCCTCGTGGGGAGGGATGTCGGCGCGCAGCGACGACAGGGTGGGGGACCGTGCGGCCGCTCCCCACCCGTCCTTGCTACGCTCGGCCACCCTCCCCATGAGGGGAGGGAGATTCCTAGCCCGCGGCCGGATCCTTCATCTGGAAATAGTCGCGCCAGGCGACGATCTTTCCGGCGTCGTTGAACTCGATGATGCCCATATAGGGGTGGGACACCTTCACGCCGTCGGCGTTCACATAGTCCTCGCGCCCTTCGGTCAGCACCTTGTTCCCGTTCTGCGCCCAGTTATCGAGCACCCACTCGGTTTCGGAGTGATTGGCCCAGTAGCGGCTGATGAATTTGTCGACCCATTCGATCCCGATCAGGGGGCGGGTGCCGACGTGATAGTGGTACTCGATGGCCGGGTCGAAGGCGTCCAGGAACGCCGCCTTGTCGCGACGTCCCGAGACCTCCATCAGCGCCCGCAGGCGGTCGATCGGCGCCGTCACGCCGAGGCCTTCTCAGGCTTGGCCGGGGCATGCACCTGCGAGGTGTCATAATCGTCCCGCATGCGGTGGATCAGGCCATCGCGGATCTCGAAGATCTGGACGAAGGGATTGTCCATCTTCACGCCCGTCGAACGGTCCACCAGCACCTCCATGCCCTCGACGAACAGCACGTCGTCGTTCTCGGCCGTGTGCACGATCCGCCACTCCTGCTGATCGAACCCCTGCTCGTAGTTGGCGAGGAATTTGCGCATCTTGTCCTTGCCCACGGCGGCCCGCTTGGTGGGGTGCCAGTGGTACTCGATATCGTCGGACAGGGTGGCGATGAAGCCTTCGACGTCGCGTCGTTTCCACGCGGCCATCATGGCCTCGACCACCTTCATCTTCTCGCTCATGGCGTCACTCCCGTTCTTGTCGTTGGGCAAACGCTAGGACGGAAGGTTTGTTTATGCAAGCGACATGAGGCGCGCTTTCAAACGTGGACTTTCACGTCCTCGCGAGGCGCGCAGGATCAGGTGATGGAGTGGCCCTTGCCGGGCTTCAGCAGGACCTCGGACATCTTCAGCCGGCCCTTGCAGCAGCTGCAGTCCACCTCGCTGGCCAGAGGCGCGCCGCAGCTGTGACGGATGCGCACCGGCGGCCCGGCCTTGTCCTTCAGCCAGGTCTCGGCCCAGTTCAGCATGGTCAGGGCGTGGGGATAGAGGTCCAGCCCCTTCTTGGTCATCCAGTACTCGTACCGGGGCGGGGTGATCTCATAGAGCCGCCGCTCGAAAATGCCCGCATTCTCCAGCGTGCGCAGCCGATCGGTCAGGATGTTGGACGCGATGCCCAGCATGTTCTGCATCTCGTCGAAGCGGTGGATGCCGAAATACTGGACGCTGACGACCAGGCCGGTCCAGCGGTCGCCCAGCAGGTCGACCAGCTCGAAGGCGGCCGTGCCGTCCGTCGGCTGGCGCTTGCGGTGCATGCGCTGGACGGGAAGTTTCTCCATCCCCTGACCGGGGCCGGGCACGAAGCTGCAGCTGTGCAGGGTCATGGGCTCGCCGCAGGACGAGCAGCGGACCTCCGGCAGCATGGCCTTGCCGCAGACGGTATGGACGAAGACGGTGGGCGCCCGGCGACCGGCCACGCCCCAGCGCACGCCCCAGCCCCACATCAGGATCATGCTGTCGAACAGGTCCAGCCCGCGGGGCGACAGGTGGTAGGCCATGCGCGCGCCTTCATCCCGATGCGGGCGCTTCTCGAGGATGCCGTGACGCTCCAGCGCCTGCAGGCGGCTGGACAGGGTGCTGCGCGCACCGCCCAGCCGTTCGTGGAACTCCTCGAACCGCGTGGCGCCGAGGAAGGCCTCCTGCACGATCAGCAGGCTCCAGCGGTCGCCGAGCGCGTTCAGCGCCCGGTTCAGGGAACTCTTGGGAACCAGCCGGGTCTTCGGCGCGCCTTGGGAAGCCATGACTTGTCTTAGCGGTCCCGCTGAACCCTGTTCAAGCGGTCGATAGCTTCTGTCGGCGGACGGACAGACCGGCCACCTCCCGGTCGAAGGTCTCCGCCGTCACCCCCTCGGCCCGCAGACCCGTCTTCTGGATCTTGTTCGTCGGGGTCTTCGGCAGTTCCGCCTCGACCCGGACGTAGCGCGGCACCATGAAGTGGGTCATGCGCGGGATCAGATATTCCAGCAGTTCCTTCGGGTCGATGGTCGCGCCGGGAACGGGGGCCACGGCCACCATCACCTCCTGCTCGCCGCCGGGCAGATCGACGCCATAGGCGGCGGCTTCACGCACGGCGGGATGGCCGCAGACCTCGATCTCGATTTCCAGCGAGGACATGTTCTCGCCCCGGCGCCGGATCGCGTCCTTCTTGCGGTCGATGAAGAAGAAGCAGCCCTCCTCGTCGCGCCGCATCAGGTCGCCGGTGTGGAACCAGCCGTTCCGCCAGGCCTCGGCGGTGGCCTCCGGATCGCCCAGATAGCCGTGGCTCAGGGTCCAGGGGTTGTCGGCGCGGATGACCAGTTCGCCGGGCTCGCCGTGCGGAACCTCATTGTCGAAGGCGTCGACGATCCGGCACTCCATGCCCTCGCGGGCGCGACCGCAGGAGCGCATCACCGTCTCGTTCACCGCGCAGATCAGCGGCCCCGAAACCTCGGTCATGTTGAAGCCGGAGATGTAGTCAAAGCCGAACCGGTCAGCGAGGGCGACGGTGTCTTCGGTGATGGGCGCCAGCGTCACCATCCGCAGGGGATTGTCGCGATCGTCCGGCTTCGGCGGCTCCTTCATCAGGAAGGCGGTCAGGGCGCCGATCAGGCCGCTGCACACGGTCGATTCCGTCTCGCGGATCACGTCCCAGAAACGGCGGGTGTCGAAGGCCTCGAACAGGGCGACCGACCCGCCGCACGACACCGCCGCGGTGATCGCCGCGATGCCGCCGACGTGGAACATCGGCAGGTTGACCAGCATCCGGTCGCCGCCGTGCATGTAGCCGTAGGTGACCTTGCCGGTGGTCCACTCCTGCACATAGGAGGTCAGCACCGCCTTCGACGGGCCGGTCGTGCCGGAGGTGAAGATCACCACGGGCACGTCCCACGGATCGGACGACACCGGCGCATAGGCCGAGGCGTCGCCGGTCAGGGCCGAGGCGGGCTCGACCGCCACATCCAGATTGATCGGCCCCCTGGCGTCGCCGGTCAGGATCAGCGTCCGGATCGAGCCCAGCGACAGGCCTTCCAGCCGCTCAACGAGATCAGGATGGACGATCAGGATCGTCGCCCCGGTCTTGCGGATCGCATGCTCCAGCAGCTTGCCACGGAAGCTGGTGTTGATCGGCGCCAGCGCCGCTCCGGCGTAGTTGGCCCCGAACCACGACCGGACCAGCGCCGCCGAATTGGGGGCCCAAGCGGCGACGATATCGCCCTTCTTCACGCCGCGCGCCTGCAGGGCGGCGGCGGTCTCCAGCGCCCGGCGCCGGGTCTCCGCCCAGCTCCATTCCTCGCCGGTCTCATAGCGGATGAAGGTCTTGTCCGGCGTCTCTACGGCATAGCGATCCAGCAGGCGCGGGATCACGCAGTCGTCCGCTGTCGGGGGCTTCGGGTCGAACCAAGGAAGCTTGAGCCCGGCCATCAGTGCTCTCCCTGCCATTGCTGCGCCTCGTCCACGCTGGCGCGGAAGTGGGGCAGGGTCTTGATCAGGATGATGGAGGCCGCAGTGATGCAGACGCCGCTGACGATGGCCAGCGAGACGCCGATCATCTGCGATCCGCCCAGCAGGGCGTCACTGATCGCGGCGACGATGGTCGGGCCGCCGGCCAGCGAGATCAGGTTGCCGATCAGGAAATAGATGGCGGTCACCTGCGCCCGGAACTGGTTGGGCGACACCGACTGCAGCGAGGTCGCGGGCAGGCTGTTCATCACCCCGGCGAAGAAGCTGAACCCGGCCAGCGAGGCCACGGTCAGGGTCGCGGTGGGCATCAGCGGCGTGGCGATGGCGAAGGGGATGCTGCAGACCAGACCGATGATGGCGGCATAGAGCGGCGCATCCTTGCGGCCCCGCGCGGCCAGCCAGTCGCTCAGCCAGCCGCCGACCAGCACGCCCGGCGTGGCCGCCAGCAACAGCACCGCGCCATAGGTGAAGCCGACCTGCGAGGCGGTCCACTCATGCTGACGGATCAGCACGGCCGGGATCCACGCCAGATAGGAGATACCGGCGATGCCGAAGATCGAGAAGCCCAGAATCATGGCGTAGAAGGTCTTCTTGCGCGCCCACAGGAACTTCATCACCCCGGCGTTCTTGTCGGCCTTCACCAGTCCGTGGCGGGGCGGCTCGCGCACGATCAGGAACAGGGCGGCGATGAGCAGGCCGGGCAGGCCGACCAGCACGAAGGTCTGCTGCCAGGGCGCCAGTTCGCCGACGAAGGGCAGGGTCAGTGTTCCGTGGCGGGCGATCATGTCGATCACCCCGCCGCCAATCATCAGGGCCAGACCGGCGCCGATGTACGGCCCCATCGAATAGACCGCCAGCGCCCGCGCCCGCATGCGGGGCGGGAAATAGTCCGAGATCATCGAATAGGCGGCGGGCGACAGGGCCGCCTCGCCGATGCCGACGCCGACCCGGGCCGCGAACAGGGCCCAGAAGCTGTTGGCCAGACCGCACATGACGGTCATCACGCTCCAGACGACAATGCCGATCCCGATGATCAGTCGCCGACTTCCGCGATCCGCCAGACGCGCCAGCGGCACCCCCATCAGGGTATAGAAGAGCGAGAAGGCCAGACCGGCCAGCAGGCTGAACTCGGTGTCGCTGATACCCAGATCGGCGCGGATCGGCTCGACCAGCAGGCTGAGAATCTGTCGATCAATAAAGCTGGAGGTGTAGGCCACCATCAGGGCCGCCACGGCGAACCATCCCCATCCGGGATGCGGCCAGATCCGGGCCTGTGCGGGCGGCGCCGAAACGGGCGATTCCACAGGCGATTCAGGGGACGTCGTACGGGTCATTCTGCGAGGTCCGGTCAAGCGATCAATCTAAAGGTGAAAGTGACTTGGCGCAGACGGCGCGCAAAAAATGGGCGTTGTGTCGCGGTGTTTCGCGGGCTGCGCGGGCAGTCCGTTTCGAACGCTGTGACGTGAAGCCAATGTCTCCATGGCGTCGTCTCAACTCCCTGTTCCTGCGCCGGTTTTCCGGTCTGCTGGGGCTCGATGCGAGGGCGTTCGGCTGCGGCCTGAGGCCCGCCTGACAGGCCCGCACCGGCCTGTGATCACTCAAGCACGGAACTTGGTCTGATTACAAAAGCTATTTGACAGTCTGAATACGCAAGTTACACCTAGCACTGAAGCACCTCGGCTAAACGAGGGCTCATGGGAGGATAGGGCGTGACCATTCGAGGTTCGATCAGCGTATCCGCATTGCTTCTGGCGGCTTCTCTCGGCGCGACGCCGGTGTGGGCCCAGACAGCTCCGCAAGAACCGGCGCAGGACAGCGCCACCCAGCTGGGCGATGTGATCGTCACGGCGACCAAGCGCGAGGAGCGGCTGATCGATGTGCCCGTGGCGGTCACCGCCATCGGCTCCGAGCAGCTGCAGAACTCGGGCGTCTCCGACATTCGCGAGCTGACGGGCCTGGCGCCCAGCGTTCAGTTCCAGACCCCCGGCGGCGGCGCCGACTCGTCGATCCGCATCCGCGGCATCGGCACCACCTCGACCAACCCGGGCCTCGAGTCCTCGGTCGGCGTGGTCATCGACGGGGTGACCCGCGCCCGCACCGGCGTGGCCCTGTCCGAGCTGGGTGATCTGGAGCGGATCGAGGTCCTGCGCGGACCGCAGGGCACCCTGTTCGGCCGCAACACCTCCTCGGGCCTGATCAACATCGTCACCCGCGCGCCCAGCTTCGCCGGCGTCGAGGGACGCATGGAAGGCACCTACGGCGACTTCTCGAACATGCGGCTGGCGGGGGCGATCAACCTGCCGCTCAGCGACAACGCCGCCCTGCGCGTCGAGGCCAGCTCGGAGACCCGGGACGGCTTCTATCCGGACGCCAACAGCCAGGAGACGCTGGACAATCTGGATCGCCAGTTCATCCGCGCCAAGCTGCGCTGGGAGCCGAGCGACACCCTGTCGTGGATGTTCAGCGCGGACTACACCCAGCGCGAGGAGAACTGCTGCGTCGCCGTTCTGGCCATCGCGGGCCCGACCTACGGTCTGGTCAACACCCTGGCCGGCGCGCGTGGCGAGATCGGCTACACCAGCACCAATCCCTTCGACCGCGAGGCGTCCAAGAGCATCGGTCGCGTCAACTCCGAGAACATCGATGACTGGGGCTTCTCGGCCCAGGCGAACTGGGATCTCGGCTGGGGGGACCTGACTTCGGTCACCGCCTACCGCAGCTGGGAAGCCTCGCGCTCGCAGGACTTCGACCATTCGGGCGCCGATCTGGGCTTCTTCGCCCCCGACGGCCTGCACCAGAATTTCGACGTCTTCACCCAGGAGCTCCGCCTGCAGGGCACGGCCGGCATGGTCGACTGGCTGGTCGGCGCCTACTATTCGGATGAGGACGTCCGCAACGACTCCGCCTACCGGATGGGCGCGGACTATCCGCTGATCTACGGCGGCGCCGCGACCTTCCAGGCC
>JAVHYH010000033.1:16475-18062 GCA_031119155.1 Brevundimonas sp. | reverse complement strand
CTTCCTGAACAACGCCGCCCCCGAGGGCATCGGCGCCCCGGACAAGCTGTTCGTCCAGCAGGGCCGCAAAGTGTTCAAGGACGTGGTGCCGATGGTCTCCGACATGATCGTCGACCATGCGGGCGAACTGGGCCTCGATCCCACCGGCCTGAAGCGGATGTGGCTCCACCAGGCCAACATCAACATGAATCAGTACATCGGCCGCAAGGTGCTGGGTCGCGAGCCCGAGCCGCACGAGAACGTCATCATCCTGGACGAATACGCCAACACCTCCTCCGCCGGGTCGATCATCGCCTTCCATCTGCACCACGACGGCTTCGCCCCCGGCGACACCGGCCTGATCTGCAGCTTCGGCGCCGGCTACTCGGCAGGGACCGTCTTCGTCCGGAAGCGGGCCTGACCGCAGTCATGCGCCCCGCGCATGGGGCGCATGACTGCGACTTATTCGCATCAGAGTCACAACTCCGTCGCAGTCGCGATTGATTGTGCGAGTCGTTCGCAGTAATTGCCCGCCACCTCTTCAAGCGGGACCATACATGCGCACGCTCCTCCTCTCCGCCGGGCTCGCCGCCCTGACTGTCGCCGCCGCCCCCGCGGCCATGGCCCAGACCACCCAGCAGGCTGCCCCGCAGGCGACCGAGCTGTCGCCGGTCACCGTCCTGGCGACCCGCACCGAGACCCGCACCGACGAGGTCCCGGCCACCGTCACCGTCATCACCGATCGCCAGATCGAGGCCATGCTGGCCACCGACATCAAGGACCTGATCCGCTTCGAGCCGGGCGTCAGCGTCGTCACTACCCCCGCCCGCTTCGGCGCCGCCACCGGCACCTCGGGCCGCGCCGGCAACGAGGGCTTCACCATCCGCGGCGTCGGCGGTGACCGTGTCCTGATGATCATGGACGGCATCCGCATCCCGGACAGCTACAGCTTCGGCGCCCAGAACGTCGGCCGTGGCGACTATTCGGACCTCGACCTGATGAAGTCGGTCGAGATCCTGCGCGGCCCCGCCTCGGCACTGTACGGTTCGGACGGCGTCGCCGGCGCGGTCAGCTTCGTCACCCGCGATCCCGTCGACCTGCTGCGCAACGGCGAGAATTTCGGCGCCCGCGCCCGGGTCGGCTACAACTCGGCCGACGAGGGCCGCAGCACCTCCGCCACCGTCGCCGGTCGCGCCGGCGCCTTCTCGGCCATGCTGTCCTGGACCGGTCGCGACAGCCAGGAGACCGAGAACCGCGGTCGCTTCACCGGCGAGGAAGTCGTCACCACGGTGATCAACGGCACGCCGACCCCCGCCTACGTTTACTCCAACCGCACCATCGCCAACCCGCAGGACATCCACTCCGACGCCTGGCTGGGCAAGCTGGTCTGGGACTTCGCCCCGGGCCAGAGCCTGCGCGCCACCTATGAGCACTATGAGCTCGACGCCGACGCCATCGTCCTGAGCGGCCGCGCCACCCGCCCGGTCACCGCCCCGCCGGCCTCGGCCACGGCTGTGCTGAACCTGACCTCCGCGGACACCACCGAGCGCGAGCGCTACGGCCTCGACTGGCGCATCAACGACGCCCTCGGCCTCGATCACGGGCAGG
>JAVHYH010000033.1:0-16465 GCA_031119155.1 Brevundimonas sp. | reverse complement strand
GGCAGGTCTCGATCTACCAGCAGACGGCCACCACCCGTCAGTTCACCTTCGAGGACCGCGTCGGCGTCGACCGCACCCGCGACAACACCTTCGACAACGAGGTCTTCGGCCTGTTCGCCAGCGCCAGCCGCGCCTTCGGCGACCACAACATCACCGTCGGCGGCGACTGGTCCGAGACCACCCAGGAAGGCGTGCGCGGCGGCACCGTGCCGACCCCGCCGGAAACCTTCCCGGTCAGCGCCTTCCCGAAGACCGACTACACCCTGGCCGGCCTGTTCGTTCAGGACGAGATCAGCCTGCTGGACGGCGCCCTGAAGATCACCCCGGCCCTGCGCTGGGACAGCTACAAGCTGGAAACGACCGCCGATCCGCTGTTCCCCGCCGCCTCGCGCGCCGATCAGGACGGCGACCACTTCTCGCCCAAGCTGGGCGTGATGTGGTGGAGCACCGACACCTTCGGCGTCTTCGCCAACTGGGGTGAAGGCTTCAAGGCGCCGACGCCCAGCCAGGTGAACAACTACTTCTCGAACGTGAACCAGGCCTACACCTCGATCTCCAACCCGGACCTCGAGCCGGAAACCAGCCGCAGCATCGAGCTGGGCCTGCGCGTCCGCAACATCGACCTCGTCGGCGGCCGCTTCTCGGGCCAACTCGTCGGCTTCCAGTCGGAGTACGAGAACTTCATCAGCCGCCAGCAGATCAGCGGCCAGTTCGGCAACCCCGCCGATCCGGCCACCTTCCAGTTCGTCAACTTCTCGGACGTCGAGATCAAGGGCCTGGAAGCCAAGGCCGACCTGTACTGGGACAACGGCGTGAGCACCCGCTTCGCCGCCGCCTACGCGGACGGCGACATCACCGACGCTGGCACGACCCGCCCCTATGAGTCCATCGATCCGGTCAAGGTCGTCGTCGGTCTCGGCTACGATGACCCCGCCGGCCGCTTCGGCGCCCAGGCCATCGTCACCTGGTCGCAGGCCAAGGATCAGGCCGACACCACCAACCTGACCAGCTGCCACAGCCCGACCAACCCGGCTCTGCGCTGCTACGTCGGCGAGGACTTCGCCCTGCTGGACCTGACCGCCTACTGGAACGTCAACGACCACGTCACCGCCCGCGCCGGTCTCTTCAACGTTCTGGACGAGACCTACAGCTGGTGGAGCGACGTCCGCGGGGTCGCCACCTCCTCGGCGATCAAGGACGCCTACACCCAGCCGGGCCGCAACTTCGGCCTGTCGCTGGCCTTGCGGTACTGATCGAGCGGGACGATAACGCGACTGACTCGCATTCGAAGGACCTGTCACATGCGCCGAGCCTTGTTGCTCACCTCCGTTCTGGCCGCCGCCCTCGCGGCGACCGCTCCGGCTTTCGCCGAGACCGCCTCTTCGGCGACCTCGGTCCAGGCTCCGGCGGCGAGCCAGTTCGAGCGGGATCGCCAATCGATCCTGGCTCAGGCCGGCCAGTGGCGGGTCCGTTTCGACATGCGCGAAAACGTCAGCTTCCGCGCCGGTTACGAGCCGCTGGAAGAGAAGCTGTCGGCCGGTAACGAGATCGTCCGCGTCGTCTATGACGACGGCGCCCGCATCAGCCTGCAGCACATCCTCGTCATGAGCGATGACGCGGGCAACCACATGGTCATCAAGCACTGGCGCCAGGACTGGGTCTATGAGCCCGAGACGGTCCTGACCTACGCCGGTCCGAACCGCTGGACCGTGACCCCGGTCTCGGCCGACGAGCGCCGCGGCGCCTGGTCGCAAACCGTCTGGCAGACCGACGACAGCCCCCGTTACGGCGGCGTCGGCCACTGGGCGTATGACCACGGCCAGTCGGAGTGGACCTCCAACCCGACCTGGCGTCCGCTGGCCCGCCGCGACGCGGTCCGCAACCCGATCTACGACCGCTACCTCGGGACCAACCGCCACGCCCTGACGCCGGAGGGCTGGGTCCACATCCAGGACAACGTCAAGATGGGCGTCGCCGAGGGCGACGGGGCCGGTCCGGTCGCCATCGTCCAGGAGGACGTCATCAACACCTACCGCCGCGTCGACAACTATGACGCCGCGCCGGGCGACGCCTACTGGGCCGCGACCAAGGACTACTGGGCCGGCGTCCGCGCCGCCTGGGATGCGGTCGCCGTCGCCAACGGCGGCATCTATCTCGAGGAAGAGGCCAACCGCGGCGCCGTCACCGGCAAGCCGCTGATGGACTGGGCCGACGAGATCCAGGCCGGAACCCTGACCACCGAAGCCGCCATCGCACAGGCGCGTGAACTGATCGGCCGCGCCACCGTGGCCCCGGCGTCGTAAGCCGAACAGTCCATGCGTATGGGGGAGAAGGGGACGCCGCCCGGCGTCCCCTTTTTCATGCCCGCTGCAACCAGCCCCGATAGCGCACCAGCCGGCCCAGCAGCGGCGCATTGATGGTCACGTCGAAGACGAACCGTCCCTGTGCATCCACCTCCTCGAACGCCTCCGTCGAGGGACAGAGCCAGCGCGGCAGCGGGATCGGCCCGGCGCGCCACCCCTCGACCCGATAGACCAGTCGTCCGCCCTCCGGCGTCAGGGCCAAGTCCATGCTCAGAGGCCCGAACCGCTCACTGACCCGCCCGCCCTCACGCGGTCGCGACAGGACGCTGGCGAAGCCGTGCCCGCCGATCCGCCGCCGCCAGATCGAGCGGTCGCCGTCGGCGTCGATGGCCACCTCGGCCTCGCAGTCGGCCTGCGCCTTCGGGAAACCGACGATGCGCGCCGCCAGCGCCGCGAGAGGCCCTGACGCGCCCTCGGTCATCGCCCGGCCCCGCCACAGCGACCGCCCCGGCGTCTCGTGCAGCGCCCGCAGCGCCTCAGGCAGGCCGTCGAACACCGGGCCTATGGCGCGGGGATAGAGGCCCCGCTCCACGACCGCCTCCGTCGCCAGTCCGTGCGGCGCCATCTCGTCTGTGATCGCCTCCAGCGGCAGCACGCCGGCGCAGGCGCGCGCGCCCGGTTGAACCTGTCCCGCGACAATCGCCCGGATCGCCGCCAGCGCCGGGAGCGACGGCGTCACCGGCCCCTCCCCCGGCTCGGCGACCAGCCGCCAGACGGCCCGCGCCGCCCGTCCCTGCACATCCACGCCCAGCGCCTGCACCCGCATCGCGCCCTGATCCGAGCCCGAGGCCGACTGCAGCTTCGCCAGGGTCAGCAACAGCTTCGCCAGAGGCACGGGATTGAAGCGGAAAAGCCCGACCAGACGGGCCAGCAGCCAGCCCTCCAGATGCAACGCCCCCGGCTCCATCCCCGCCAGAAACAGCGCCCGCTCCCTCGGCGCGAACCGCGCCGGGAACAGGTCCAGATCCGGTGTCTCGCACAGCGACACCCGCCGCCTGCCCGCCGCGCCGAAGTCCCGGCGGTAGAGCCCGCTCCAGCCTTGCCGTGTCGTCCAGCCGCCGTCCTCGAACACTCGCACCGGGCGGCCCATCCACGACAGGATGGCCTGCATGACCGACAGTCCCTTGGGCGCCCGGGCGCCCGGTGAGATCGCCGCCTCGACCGAGACGACCTCGCGCCAGCCTTCGGTCAGCCGATCCAGCACCGCATTGGACAGGGCGGGCGTGGAGCTGCAGCCGGTCAGGGCGAGCACACCCGCCGCCCGCGCCGCCTCGTCCAGCGCCGGGAAGTCGGCCACGAAGTCCCGCGCATCCGCCAGATCGACATAGGACAGTCCCGCCGCGATGGCCGCCCGCGCGGTCGTCGGCTGCGCCCCCTGGAACGGCCCCGCCATGTCCGCGACGATGCTCGCGCCGGTCGCCGTCAGTTGCTCGGGCGTCAGCGTGGCGGTGTCTAGCACCGCGACCTCGACCTGACCGTTCGGGAAAGCCGCCTTCAGCCGCCCGGCCACGCCCTCGGCCCGCGCCCGGCTGCGTCCCGCCACGACCACGCCGAAGCCATGCCGCAGCAGGCCCTCGCACAGGCGCGAGCCGAACACCCCGCCCGCACCGATCACCAGCACCGTCGTCATGTCAGGAACCGCTCCCGGTCCTCTGGCGACGGGACCATGCAGGCGTCGGTGCGCCCGAAGATCGCGTACCGGTTCTTCGCGATCAGATCGTAGAGCGGGTCACGCAGGACGCGCGGCGCGGCCTTCAGGGCCTTAAGCCCCCCCGTCCCCGGCAGCGCGCCCAGCACCGTCAGCGCCGCGTCCGACTTGAAGAAGATGCGCCCGCCCAGCACCACGGCATTGGTCTGCGGCGCGTCCGGGTCGATCCCGTGGCGCACGGCCAGCGCCCATCCCGTCGGCGACTGGATCGGGACGAAGCGGAAGCGCCGCTGAGGGTCATGGCCGATCACCCATCGCACCCAGCGCGAACAGAAGACGCAGACCCCGTCGAACAGGATCAGGCCGTCGGGTTCATCGGGAGCGGGCTGCGGCGACCAGCGGGTCATCGGCGGACTGTGGGCCTGTCGGAAAGGGCGGGCAATGCGGCATTCCTCCCCTTCAGGGGAGGGGGACCATGCGGAGCCCTCGGGCGAAGCATGGTGGAGGGGCGCCAGACCGAGCGCGGGGTCGAGTCGCCGACGGCGTTCGCGGCAGGCGCCCCTCCACCGCTGCGCGGTCCCCCTCCCCCAAGGGGGAGGAACTGCGACCTAAGCCGCCGCCACCGCCTCGACCTCGACCAGCCAGCCGTCCTCGAACAGCCCCGTCACGATCACCGTCAGCGCCATCTGCCGTCCGCCCAGCCGATGCAGGCGCACCTCCCGGTTCGGCAGGGCGTACTGGCGATCCGACAGGTAGGTCGTGACCTTCACGAGGTTGTCCAACGTCATCCCCGCCGCGTGCAGTTGGGTCTCGACATTGTCCCAGACCTGCTCGCACTGACCGATGAAGTCCGCCGCCAGCGAACCGTCCGGTGCGACCGGGATCTGGCCGGACAGATAGAGCCAGCGGGTCGCCCCGCTGACTTCACAGGCCTGGGCGTATTCGCCCTCCGCCGGCGGCGAGCCGTCGCCGGTCAGGGGGCGAATGGACAGCATCAGCGGCGCGCCGCGTCCGAACGGGCGCGCACCTGTCCGAACTCGGACGTCGGCTTCCAGCCCGGCCAGTCACTGCTGTTCGCGAGGTCCAGACCCAGATGGTACAGCAGGGTCAGGTTCTCGACCGCCGAGGTCAGATCCCAGTCCGCCGACCATTCGTCCGACGGCTTGTGATAGTGGGCGGCGAAGCGGGCCTTCCAGGCGGCCTCGCCCGCCTCACGCCCGCCCTCGACCCAGTCCCACCCATGCCAGGGCATGATCGCCGGCACGCCCGCGCGGGCGAAGGGGAAGTGGTCCGACCGGTAGTAGAAGCCCTGCTCCGGCATGCCGTCATCCGAGACATAGCGGCCCAGCGGCTCGGCCAGCGCCTGCAGCCGGTCCTCCAGATCGTTCTGCCCCTTGCCGAAGATCGGCACGTCGCGGGTCGAACCCGACAGCGGCAGCATGTCGATGTTGATGTCGGCCACCGTGGTCTCCAGCGGATAGACCGGATCGGCGGCATAGGCGTAGGCGCCCATCAGCCCCATTTCCTCGGCGGCCATGTGGGCGAAGACGATGGTGCGTTTCGGACGCGGCGCGGCGCTCAGCTGACGCGCCATCTCCAGCACGCCGATGGTGCCCGAGGCGTTGTCCCAGGCGCCGTTGAAGATCTTGTCGTCACCCGGCGTTTCCGGGTGCTGGGCCTCGCCGCCGACGTGATCCCAGTGGGCCGAATAGATGATGGTCTCGTTCGGGCGTTCGGTCCCCTCGATCTTGGCCAGCAGGTTGTGGGTGATCAGGCTCTCGGTGGTCTCGGAGATGTCCAGCGACAGGCTGACCCCGTTCAGCGCCACGGCCTTGAACGAACCGCTGGCGGTGTTGGCGAAGCTGTCCATGCCCAGACCGGCGGCCGAGGCCATGGCGAAGGCGGTGTCGTGGTTCATCGCGCCCGAGAACTCCAGGTCGGCCGCGCCGGGGGTCAGGGTGCGGGTGCGGTTGGCGCCGCGCATCATGCCCTGCCACTGGGGCGAGCTGGCGGGCTGGGCGATCAGGGTGATGACCCCCACCGCGCCCCGACGGAAGGCCTCATCGGCCTTGTAGGCGCCCGACTGGTAGTTGGTGGCGTATTCGCCGTTGAACAGTTCGCCGTCCGGCTCGCCCGCGATGACCACCACGACCTTGCCGCGGACGTCGATGTCGCCGTAGTCGTCCCAGTTCCGCTCGGGCGCGGTGATGCCATAGCCGGCGAAGACGAGGCCCGCGTTGCGGATCGAGGCGCGACCGTCATTGGTCGCGGCGCGCAGGGTGATGTCGGTTCCGATGGTCAGGGCGTGCGACTGGCCGTCCGGGCCGGTCCAGCTGGCCGTGCCGCCGGCGACGGGAGTGTAGCGCTTCAGCTCGACCGGCTGCAGCCACTGGCCGTCCGGACCACCGGGCTGGAGACCCATGGCCTCGTACTGCGCCTGCAGGAAGGCCAGCACCATCCGCTCGCCCTCGGTGCCGGGATAGCGGCCCTGGTACTCATCGGCGCTGATGGTGCGGATGTCGGCGCTGAGGCGCTCGGCCGAGAAGGCCGGCCCGGTCGCCTCGCCGACGCCGCCCGCCGTCGCGCACGACGACAGCAGCAGGCCTGCGGCGAGGATGGCGGCGACCGCCGAACCGCTCTTCAGATTGCGAAACATGCGGGAAGCTCCATCCCCAAAACAGATGGCGCGCACATTAGGGCGGCCCCGAAGGACCGCCCCTTACTTTTTTGTCATGTGACGGAAGTCAGTCCCGCTGATCCGCCGTCGCCGCGCGGGCGGGGCCGAACTCGGAGCCCTCCTTCCACTGCGGCCACTCGCGGCTGTTCGCGAGGGCCGAACCGACCGTGTAGAGCACCTGCAGGTCCTCGACCTGACCGCGCAGATCCCAGTCCGCCGACCACTCGTCCGCCGCCTGGTGATAACGGCTGCGGCCGTACTCGGCGCGGGTGGCCGCGCGCTCGGCGATCGGCTCGTCACGGAAGTCGCCGGTCGAACCGCCGTAGGTCATCGGCACGCCGCGCTTGGCCAGCGGGAAGTGGTCCGAGCGGAAATAGCCGCCCGAGGCCGGGTTGGCGTCCGGCTGGATGGTCCGGCCCTGCGTCTCGACCACGGCGCCGATGCGCTCGTCCAGGTCCGACTGGCCGTAACCGGTGATGCCGTAGCGGTTCACCCGGCCATAGACGTTCATCGAATCGACGTTGAAGCCGCCCACGGTCGTGGCCAGCGGATAGACCGGGTTGGACGCATAGTATTCCGAGCCCAGCAGGCCGCTTTCCTCGGCGGTGAAGCTGATGAAGACGATCGACCGCTCCGGGCGCGGCCCCGAACCGAAGGCGCGGGCCATTTCCAGCATGCCGGCTGTGCCGGTGGCGTTGTCCACCGCCCCGTTGAAGATCGTATCGCCCTCGGCATCCGGCGCGCCGACGCCGATGTGGTCCCAGTGCGCGGTGTAGAGGATGGTCTCGTCCGGATGGGTCGTGCCCGGCAGGCGGGCGATGACGTTCTGCGTCGTCACCTGGGTCGAGGCGACGTCATACATGCCGCTGAAGGTGGCGCCGGTCAGTTCGACCGGACGGAAATCGCGGCTGCGGGCGGCGACCTTCAGGGCCTCGAAGTCCTGACCGGCGCGACGGAACAGGTCCACGGCCACGTCCCGCTGGATCCAGGCTTCCATCGGCACCCGCTCGGCGGCGGCGTTCTCGCGCACGATGTCGAACTGCGGGCCCGACCAGCTGTTGGTCACCGTGGCCCAGCCGTAGGAGGCCGGGGCGGTCTCGTGGACGATGATGACGCCCGCCGCGCCCTGACGCGCCGCCTCCTCATACTTGTAGGTCCAGCGGCCGTAGTAGGTCATGGCCCGGCCGCCGAAGGTGTTCAGCTCGGGCTCCTCGAAATCGGCGTCATTCACCAGCACGACGATGACCTTGCCGCGCACGTCCACGTCCTTGAAGTCGTCCCACTGGCGCTCGGGCGCGTCGATGCCGTAGCCGACGAAGACCAGCGGCTTGTTCATCAGATGGACGTGGTCGCCCGGCAGGCGGGTGGAGATGACGATCTGCTGGCCCTGGGTCAGCGGAATGCTCTCGCCGCCGACGCTCAGGTTGGCGCGGACATTGGAGGCGGTGAAGCGGTTCAGGGTGACGTCCTGCGTCCACTGGCCGTTCGGTCCGCCCGGCTCCAGACCCGCCGCGGCGTACTGGGCGCTCAGATAGTCGATGACCTTCTGTTCCGCCGGGGTGGCGATGCCGCGGCCCTCGAAGCTGTCGTCCGCCAGGATGCGGACATGCTCCGACAGACGGGCGGTGTCGAACTCCGCCGTCTGGGCGGCCGCGCCGGTGGCGCCGACGGTCAGCAGGGCGCCGGCGACAAGCGCGGCGACGGAAACGGACAAACGCATGATCTTGGACACCCTCAGCCTTTTGAACAGGAGGCGGACGTTAGGGCGCCAGTCCGGGGCTGTCGATCAACCCTCGCCTACTGCGGCGACACCGCCCCCGCGCCCGGCCAGCCGGTGTCGCCGACGCGGGTCAGGCGCAGCTCGATGAAGCGGCGCGGCGGCTGGCCTTCGGCGACATAGTCCCCGACCTCATGCCAGGTCCCGTTCTCGACCACCGCGACGTACTTGATCACCGCGTTCGGTCCCGCCGGCATCTCCCAACGGAAGCCGTTCTCCGTCAGCTCGAACAGATACTCGCCCGTGTAGCCGTTGGCGTAGCTGCGGAAGAGGTATTTCCCGGCCCGCTCATCCCAGGACAGGACGGCGAAGGCGTTGAACTGGGTCGAGCCGTCGGCGGCGTAACCCCGCCCTTCGATCAGCTTGACCGATCCGCCCAGCAGCGGCCCGACCCGTTCGGTCTGGGTGAGGGCCGTGCTGTGGCCCGGCATGGTGGTCGTCGCCGTCCCGCGCCACTCCCCGTTCAGAAAGTCGAGCGCCCCCACGCGCTCACGCTGCGCCGGGCTGCCGGCAGGCTGCTGGACCTGGGCGACGGCAGGCACAGCGGCCAGCAGGTTCAGGGTGGCGAAGGCGAAGGCGGAGGCGAGGCGAAGGCGGATCATCGGCGATCTCCCGAACAGCGCATCGGACTATCCGCCCAACCCGCGACGGTCGCAACACATCGTTCGCCCGGATCCCGACAACGAAAAACCCGCCGGAGCGCAGGCTCCGGCGGGTCGATCATGTCAGCCTGTGAGGCAGCCCTTAGTGGGCGACGCCCTTCCAGATACGGCGGTAGGACAGGTAGGTCACACCGGCGAACAGGAACAGGAAGATCAGGGTGCCGACACCGGCGCGCTTGCGGGCGACCTGCTTGGGATCCGAGGCCCAGGCGATGTAGGCCGCGACGTCCTTGGCATAGTTGTCGACCGTCTGGGCCGTGCCGTCGTCGTAGGTCACCTGACCGTTCTGAAGCGGGTTCGGCATGGCGATGAAGCCGCCGGGCGGGACGTGCGAACCTTCCGGCACGAACGGCGTCAGGTCGCCGGCCATGTACTCGTTGTAGTTCTGGCCCGAACGGATCTGCAGGTTGGCCGGGGGAGCCCGGTAACCGACCAGCAGCGAGTAGATGTAGTTGGCGCCGCCGTGGCGGGCCTTGGCCATCACCGACAGGTCGGGCGGAGCCGCACCACCGTTCGCCGCCGCCGCCGCCGTGGCGTTCGGGTACGGGTTCGGGAAGCGGTCCGCGGGCGTGCCGTCACGCATGATCGGCTCGCCGGTCTCCGAATCGATATCGGCGATCTGCACTTCCTTGGCCAGCGCCTTAACCCAACGGTTTTCGGCCGCCGGGCGGTTCGGATGCTCGGCGTCGAAGAACGGACCACCCGGTTCCGCGAGCGTGCGGAAGTGCATGAGGTTCATGCTGTGGCACGAGGCGCAGACCTCGCGGTAGACCTTGTAGCCACGCTGGAGCTGGCCCTGGTTGAAGGTCCCGAAGGGGCCTTCGAACGAGAAGCCGCCGTCGCGCAGGGCGTGGCCGCCGCCGCCCGCCGCGAGGGCCGGAGCCGCCGACAGGGTGAAGCCGGCCGCGGCGGCGATCAGGACCAGGGTCTTCTTCATGGCGTGCATCGAAGTCTTGAGGGTCATGGTCGCACTCAGCCCTTCTGCTCTTCGCCGCCCGACAGGACGGGTTCCGAGATGGTCGCCGGGATCGGAAGCGGCTTCTCCTTGAGACCCACCAGCGGCAGGATCACCAGGAAGAAGGCGAAGTAGTAGAGCGTCGCGAAGCGGGTCAGCCACAGGTAGCTGTTCAGGTCGCCGTCGATCAGGACGAAGGTCTTGAAGGAGCCGATGACCGGAGCGTCCGGCAGCTGGGCGCCGCACCAGCCCAGCAGCAGGCCGACGAAGACGAAGATGACGAAGAAGGTCCGCATGGTCGGGCGGTAGCGCATCGAGCGCACCTTCGACGTGTCCAGCCAGGGCAGGACGAACAGCACCCCGATCGCCGCGAACATGGCCACGACGCCGCCGAACTTGTCGGGGACCGCGCGCAGGATCGCGTAGAAGGGCAGCATGTACCACTCGGGCACGATGTGCGCCGGGGTCTGCAGCGGGTTGGCCGGGATGTAGTTGTCGGCGTGGCCCAGGGCGTTCGGCATGAAGAAGACGAACGTCGCGAACAGCATCAGGAACAGGATGATGGCGAAGCCGTCCTTGACCGTGAAGTACGGGTGGAACGGCACCATGTCCTTCTTCTCCCGATCCTTCGGGATCAGGATGCCGACCGGGTTGTTCTGGCCGGCGTGGTGCAGGGCCCACAGGTGCAGGACCACGCAGCCGGCGATGACGAACGGCAGCAGGTAGTGCAGCGAGAAGAAGCGGTTCAGCGTGGCGTTGTCGATCGCCGGACCGCCGCGCAGCCAGATCAGGATCGGCTCGCCGATGACCGGGATGGCCCCGATCAGGTTGGTGATCACCTCGGCGCCCCAGTAGGACATCTGGCCCCACGGCAGGACGTAGCCGAGGAAGGCGGTGGCGATCATCAGGAAGAAGATCACGCAGCCGACGATCCAGATCATCTCGCGCGGCGCCTTGTACGAGCCGTAGTAGAGGCCGCGCAGCATGTGCAGATAGACCGCGATGAAGAACATCGAGGCGCCGTTGGCGTGGGTGTAGCGGATCAGGTCGCCGCCGTTGACGTCGCGCATGATGCGCTCGACCGAGGCGAAGGCCAGTTCAGTGTTGGGCACATAGTGCATGGCCAGCACGATGCCGGTCGCGATCTGCGTGACCAGGCACAGGGCCAGAATACCGCCGAAGGTCCACCAGTAGTTGAGGTTCTTCGGGGTCGGCAGCGACATGTAGTCGGCGCCGAAGCGGACGATCGGAAGACGGGTGTCGAGCCATTTCTCGACGGCGGTCTTCGGGACGTAGGTGGATTCGTGAGCGCTCATCGTTCTTCCCTGCGTCCTCAGCCGATCTTGATGCGGGTGTCGGACACGAACTCATAGGTCGGCACGTCCAGGTTCCGGGGAGCCGGACCCTTACGAATGCGACCCGAGGCGTCGTAGTGCGAACCGTGGCAGGGGCAGAACCAGCCGCCGAACTCGCCGGTGCCGAAGGTCGGCACGCAGCCCAGGTGGGTGCAGTTGCCCAGAACGACCAGATACTGGTGGTGGCCTTCCTTGGTGCGGGCGGCATCACTCTCGGGCGGGCTGCCTTCATTCGGCTGCGCGGCGAGCGTCTGCATCTCGGCGGGCGAGCGATAACGCACGAACACCGGCTTGCCCTGCCACTTGATGACGACCTGCTGGCCTTCCTGGACCTTGGTCATGTCGAACTCGATCGACGCCAGGGCCAGCGTATCGGCCGCCGGGTTCATCTGGTTGATCAGCGGCCACACGACCATGGCGCCCGCGCCCACCGCCGCCGCGCCGGCTGCGATGTGGATGAAATCCCGGCGGGTGGCTTCGCCGCCCTCACCTTCAACGACCGATTCGGCCACGTTTCACTCCTCGGTAAGCCACTTCCCACACCCGATCCGGAACGGGGTGGTGCAGCTGAATGTGTTTGGCGAAACCTGAAAAGCCCCGTGCGGTCCAGTTTTGCGGTATGACCCGCAAGTTGCTGATGCTTCTTGCGAAACAGTCGCAAATAGACCGCGACAAACCCCCAGGTCCCGCGTATCACGGCCTTAGAATGCGTCTCGCCCTTTTTCAACCAGCCATTCCACAGAACGTAGGCGCTTGCATTCGACTGAGCGCCTGTTTCGGCATGGAACTTCACGTCATCGAGCCCGCCGGCTTCCGTTTCGACGACCGGGCGATGAAGCGGGCCGCGCTGGATTACGGCCCCCTCGGCCACATGACCCGGCATGCGGACTGGGAGGCGTTCCAGCGGGATCGCGCGCCCGGTCGGCTGGTGCTGTTCACGACAAAGGGCGCCACGCCGCTGCAGGACTTCGCCTTCGAAGCGGACGATGTGTTGCTGTTCGGCAGCGAACCGACCGGCGCGCCGGATTATGTCCACGCCGCCGCGGACGAGCGGGTGGTGATACCCCTGAAGGCGGGCGCGCGATCCCTGAACCTGTCGGTCTCGGCCGGGATCGCCCTGTTCGAGGCGCTGAGAAAGACCGGCGGCCTGCCCTGAACGCCTATTCCGGCGCGCCGGTCGCCGGCAGGGCCGCGAGGCTGGGCCGCTCGTTCCGCTTCGATTCGGCCACGGTCTCGACCGCCCGCAGGGTGCGCAGCAGGTTCTCGCCCGCCAGCTTGCGAATGTCCGCCTCGGTCCAGCCGCTGGCCATCAGGGCGGCGAGAATGCGCGGGTAGGCATCGACGCCGTCGACGTTCTCGGGCAGGGCTCCGACGCCATCGAAATCACCGCCCAGACCGACGTGATCGATCCCGGCGACCTCGCGGACGTGCTGGATGTGGGCCACGACGTCGGCCAGCGTCGCCTCGGGACGCGGGTTCGCCGCCACCCAGGCGGTCATGCGGGGATCCTCCGGGCGCGTGTTCGGCGCGATGCCCAGCCGCGCGGCTTCGGCGTTGTAGGCCGGGCCCCAGTCCATGTTGGCCTGGCTGACGAAGGCGGGCACGAAGGTGACCATGACGATGCCGCCGTCCTCGGCCATCTGGCGAAGGACCGAGTCCGGCACATTGCGCGGATGGTCGGTCACCGCCCGCGCCGAGGAGTGGGAGAAGATCACCGGCGCCTCGGACACCCGCATGGCGTCCAGCATCGTCTCCTCCGAGACGTGGCTGAGATCGACCATCATGCCCAGGCGGTTCATCTCCTTGATCACCTGTTCGCCGAAGGGCGACAGACCGCCCCATTTCGGCGCATCGGTGGCGCTGTCGGCCCAGGTCGTGGTCGTGGAGTGGGTCAGGGTCATGTAGCGGACACCGGCCTCGTGGAACTCGCGCAGCAGGCCCAGGGAATCGTCGATCGAATAGCCGCCCTCAATGCCCATCAGGCTGGCGATCCGACCCTGACCGTGGATGCGGTCGATGTCGTCGGCGGTCGTGGCCAGTTCGAAGGTCTCCGGATAGGCGGCGACCATGCGGCGAACGATGTCGATCTGCTCCCAGGTCGCCACCGCCGCATCCGGCGGGCTGAGGCTGGCCGGGACATAGACCGACCAGAACTGACCGCCGACGCCGCCGGCGCGGAGGCGCGGAATGTCGGTGTGCAGGCGCGTCGAGGCCTTCAGATTGGTCTCAAGGTCCACCGCGAAGGGGTCGCGGCCATGTCCCTGACGCAGGGCCCAGGGCAGGTCGTTGTGTCCGTCGATCAGGGGCGTGGTCTCGAGGATCCGTCGCGCCTGCGCCTCGCCCGGGTCGCTCTGGGCCATGGCCGGGAGGGCGAACGCGGACAGGGCGGCGGCGGCCAGAAGGGTGGTGCGGAACATCGGCGAACTCCCGGAAAGCGAGGCCGTGACAGTGCGCAGCGCGACCGCCGGGGTCAACGCCGCCCTTTCGCCGAAGGCTGCGCCGTCATAGGAAGCCGGAATGACCGACGCCGCCGATCCCCTCGCGCAGAAGAAGGCCGCCGCCCGCCAGTGGTTCGAGACCCTGCGCGACCGCATCCATGCCGGGTTCGAGGCGCTGGAGGATGCGGCCCCCGCCGATCTGTTCCCGGGCGCGCCGGGCCGGTTCGTGCGCACCCCGTGGGACCGCAAGGACGGCGGCGGCGGCGTCATGGGCATGATGCACGGCCGCCTGTTCGAAAAGGTCGGCGTCCACGTCTCGACCGTGCACGGAACCTTCCCGGCTGACTACGCAAAGACCGTCCCCGGCGCGGCGGAAGACCCCCGCTTCTTCGCCACCGGCATCAGCCTGATCTGCCACCCGGTCAGCCCGCGCGTGCCGGCGGTACATATGAACACCCGCTTCATCGCCACGACCAGGAGCTGGTTCGGCGGCGGCGGCGACCTGACGCCGGTGCTGGACGTGGACCGTCATCAGGACGCGCCCGACACCCTGGCCTTCCATGCCGCGATGAAGGCGGCCTGCGACGCCCACGACCCGAGCTGGCATCCGAAGTTCAAGACGTGGTGCGACGAGTATTTCTTCCTGCCCCACCGCAACGAGCCGCGCGGCACCGGTGGCATCTTCTACGATCACCACGACAGCGGCGACTGGGACCGCGACTTCGCCTTCACCCGCGACGTCGGCGAGGCCTTCCTGGATGTTTATTCGCGGATCGTGACGGGCCGGATGGGCGAGGCGTGGACGGCGGAGGAGCGCGAGGAGCAACTGGTCCGGCGCGGCCGCTACGTCGAGTTCAACCTGCTGTACGACCGAGGCACGATGTTCGGGCTGAAGACCGGCGGCAATGTCGACTCGATCCTCAGCTCCATGCCGCCCGTGGTGAAGTGGCCGTAGGCGGCCGCTGATCGTCAGGCGGCCTCGGCCTCCGTCTCGCCGTTCAGGGCGGCGGTGATGGCGGCGAACAGGCTGGCGAAGGTGACCGGCTTGGTCAGATGGCCGTCGGCCCCGGCCTGACGCCCCGCCTCGACGTGTTCGGCCATGGCGTTGGCGGTCAGCATGATCACCGGCGTGTGGCCCAGCCCCTGTTCGGCCTCAAGCGCGCGAATGGCGCGGGTGGCGGTCAGGCCGTCCATGACCGGCATCTGCATGTCCATCAGCACCAGATCGAAGCCGCCCTCACGGAAGGCGTCCAGCGCCTGCTGCCCGTCCTCGACCGCGACCAGTTCCATGGCAGTGGCGGACAGCATGATCTCGACCACCTTGCGGTTGGCGGGATGGTCGTCGGCCAGAAGGATGCGCAGCGGCGCGGCCGAGACATCGACCTGATCGTTGCCCACGACCGGCTCCGCCTCGACGGTCTCGACCGCCGGCAGGGCGATCTCGAACCAGAAGGCCGCCCCCTCGCCCGGCGTGCTCTCGCAGTCCAGCGCCCCACCCATCAGGTCCACCAGCGCGGTGGAGATGGCCAGCCCCAGACCGGTGCCGCCGAAGCGACGGGTGATGGAGCCGTCCGCCTGCTGGAAGCGGACGAAGATGCGGCTCTTCTGTTCGGCGTCGAAGCCGACGCCCGTGTCGCTAACCCGGAACAGGGCGCGCCCTTCGCCGGTCGCCTGCACGGTCAGGGTGACGGCGCCCTCGGCTGTGAATTTCAGGGCGTTCGAGACCAGATTGGTCAGCACCTGACGAAGGCGGACGGCGTCCCCCTCGACGAAGCCGGACAGGGCGGGATCGAAGTCGACGTTCAGGGCCACGCCCTTGTCCTCGGCCTTGACGCGCCACAGGGCGGCGACGTCGCTGACGGCCTGTTCCAGATCGAAGGCCACCGGCTCCAGCGTCACCTGGCCGGACTCGATCTTGGCGCTGTCCAGAATGTCGGACAGCAGGCGCTCCAGGGTCGCGCCGGACGAGCAGATCAGGTCGACCATCTCCCGCTCCTGCGGGTCCAGATCACGGCGGGCGAG
Organism: Brevundimonas sp.; assembly: GCA_031119155.1. Classification (GTDB taxonomy): domain Bacteria; phylum Pseudomonadota; class Alphaproteobacteria; order Caulobacterales; family Caulobacteraceae; genus Brevundimonas. Next base: position 568 of record JAVHYH010000033.1, on the reverse strand, counting down.
GGCGTCGGCCATGGAGACGACGCCGTTCAGCGGCGTGCGGATCTCGTGGCTCATATTGGCGAGGAACTCGGACTTGGCGCGGTTGGCCTCCTCGGCCCGCCGCTGCGCCTGCCGCAGATGCAGCCCCTGTTTCCACAGCCAGCCGACCGCCGCGACCGCGCAGATCAGGAACAGCACCGCGATGATGGTGACGGCCAGTTGCAGGCGGGTGTTGGCGCTGGCGGTCTCGAGCTGGCGACGACGCTCGATCAGCTGCTGCTGCATATTGCCGGTCACCTGATGGACCCCGGCGCTGAAGGCGCGGGCCGCCTCGGTCTCGCCCGTCCGCATGTGGTCGTGCAGCAGTCGGTAGGCGTCCTCGGCCCGTCCCTCGGCGAACAGGACCTCGGCCTCGACGTGATCACTCTCGGACTGCTCGCCGACATCGGTCTCAAGGGCCAGCTGGTGCCGGGCCCGCTCGCCGAGCTCGACCAGGCCGACGATCACCGTGGCCCGCTGGCGCGGGGTCGGCTCCTCCACGAGGCGGGCCCACTCGCGGCGCACGGCCCGGGCCAGCCGCTGCTCCCGA
>JAVHYH010000274.1 GCA_031119155.1 Brevundimonas sp. | reverse complement strand
GAGACATGCAGTTCTTATACGCTAGAGAAACAGGCTTGCGCCTCAGTATCCGCAACGGGTCGAAAGTCGAAGTTCACCTGGGGGGTGGAAGGAGAGGTGCATCCGCTCCAGATTTCTAGAGCTCGCGCCACAGCCCGCCTCTGCGGAGGAACCACGCCCAATAAACCGTGAACTTGATGACGGCTCCCAAAGCCGCGCTACCGAGCACCGCTGACCATCTTTCACCCTCGACCAGACAAAGACCGAAGCACAGACCGGCGAGAGCGCCGTAGGCCGCGGAAATGAGCGACCGGGTCAAATGTGAGTAGTCGTCGGTGGACGCGAAAATCCACGGAACCAGAAGCATGAGCAGCCAGAAGCCAGACCCGGCGGCGAACAGGTTGCGATGAGCTTCAGTCGACATCAGGCCTCCCGCGCCTGCACAAACGACTGCCAGGAAGGCCAGCGCCATGACGACGGGAGTAAGGTTGGCGTTCTTCAGGGGGGCCATCTGGTCAGCGTCATCTGATCGGCGAGCGTCCGCAAGGGCTCGGGAGGCGAACTTCAGCCAAGGGCGGATAGCGGAAGCTAGGGGTTAGCACCCACGCGCTGTCCGAGGGTCCACTCGGCCACGTCGTCCACTTCGAATACGTTGCCCGTCACTTTCTCTACGGCGAACCACCCCATCAAGGTGCTGCCGCACAAGTCCTCGAAACAGTGGGCTCGAAGACCCATGACGTAGTAGCCGGGGCGACCGTCCGCCTCATCGATCTGATCGCAGTAGGCGACATGGCGGATCGGCAGACCTCTCTGCCCGGTCACCATCGCTGTCGCCTTCGCGCATGCGTCCCCGGCACTACTGACTGCTGCGTCGTCAGACGGGCCGGTCTGAGCGGGTAGAATAGATGGGTCGTCTCTGTTGAAACAGGTCTCCCGGTCTGTGTCCCAGAGGCCCAGCCGATAGTCGCATGCGGCTTCTTCCGAGGTTTTCTCGCCGCTCGCCACTTGTTGAGTCAGAGTGGCGCGACGTTCCTGATCGTTCATGCGATCTGCCCGCTCGACAGCGGCGAATTCAGCCTGTGAGGTGCGCTCTCCACACCCAGAGACTGCTGCGGTCAAAACCAAACCGATTGTCAGTGCTTCAACCCTCATCTGGGGAACTTGTCATGGCCTTTGCAGGGTCCGCAACAGGTCGGGAGGTGAAGGTCACCGAAGGGTATAGGCCGGACACTGCCGTGCCAGGCGATAGCGTGGTGTACAAGGGCGCTGCGATCTAACTCAATCCTTGACCAAGGAGGTTGCGTTGAAGCGGGATGAAAGACTTCTCTCAAGACGGATCATCTTGACCGTAGCGGTCCTGGCCGGGATTGTATTATTGGTTTCGTTTCTCGGCCCAGTATCGAACCTTATCGTTCAGCAAATCCCGGCCCCATACGCCAAGTCAGACGAGCCGCTGATTGAAGCTGCGGTCAGGGAGGCCTTTGGGGCCGAGCCCGTTTCCAGCGTCAGACGGCATAGCTATCCAGTCGTCGTACACCTTCCGGATGTGTCCTGCGTCGGCTTCAACGTGAGACGTGGCGTGCTGGGACCTGCAAAGACTGTGTGCTTCAAGAAGGCCGATGGATCGGTGGCTGTCCTCCACAGCTACTAACGTCCTTTGGGGGGCGAGTGCTCTGCTCAGCGAATGTCCGTAACGGGTCGAACGCCGAACTTCGCCTTGCCGGTCAGAAGCGAAGTTCGATGGCCCGGTCGCCCCGGGTCAGTCGTCGCCGCGCCCCCTCACCGCCTATGCTGCCGCCACATCCGCGCCTCGGGCTCCTCCCCCGGCTGCGACGGCAACAGCCCGCCCGCCTCGTCCCAGTACCGCCTCGCCCAGCCGCCCCTCACCCCGCGCAGGAAATCCCGCCGCGCCTGATCCGGCCCCAGCACCCGGGCGCGCCAGCGCAGGGCTTCCAGCGCCCAGTTGTCGGCCAGGTCGTAGCCCGTGTCGCTCAGCAGGTCCTGCGCCATGCGGAAGGCGCGTTCGCCCCAGTACGCCTCCAGCCGCGCCGTCTCGGTGGCGCGCCAGCGGGCCTGAACCTCGGGCGAGGGCTCCAGAGGCAGGCGCGGGGCGGCGGCGGCCACCCGTTTCAGACGTTCGGCGCCGGTCAGCAGGCTGAGCACCGTCTCCAGCCGCCCCTCGGCCGCCGCCCGCCCGACCTCGTCCAGCAGGGCGTGCAGGGCCTGATCGGGATGGGCGTTGCGCTTGCGCGCCGCCTCGGCCTGGGTGCGGGTCCAGCCCTTGCGGGCGGCGCGCTTGCGGATGCCGTTGACGGTCAGGTCCAGCCGGTCGGCGATGGAGGCCGCCGGCTCGCCCTGCAGATAGGCGTCCTGCGCCAGGGCCCAGATCTGCGGGCCGGGGAAACGTCGGATGCGGGGCGGCTTGCTCATGTCGCCCATCATGGAACGCCGATACGTCATTTCTGGACGTATGGTCCGATCCCGGTGTCGATTGTTACGGCCCCCGTTTCACCGCTGTCCCGCCGCCGTCCCCGACTGTCCCGGTCCTGTCCCCGGAACAGGGACATTTTCGACAGGGACAAACCGGTACGGAACCTACCGGCAGAACCGCGTCTCGGTCGCCTCCAGATGCAGGTGGTCGTGGTGGACCGCGTTGTAGTCCGGGCTCAGGGTGGTGCCGAAGATGCGGCAGGCGTCGTCGCGGATGCGGCGCAGGAAGCGCTGCGTCGGCTCATCGCCGCCGGACCAGCCGTCGCGGACGCTGATCCGCCGTCCATCCCTCAGCCGCACGCCGCCGAAGTCCAGCGCCGCCGCCTGGGCGTGGGCGCTGATGCGATTGCTGGCCCCGCCGGTGTTGATGTTGCGGCAGGCGTAGGCGCCCATGTGATCGATCTGGACCACGTCCGAGCCGAGGATCTCGCGCGCCGCCGGCTCCAGCGACTGACGCCGCCAGACGCTGACCGCCAGCGCCGCCCGGCAGGTCATCTCCACATCGCCCGGCGTCATCCGCGCTACCGTGCCCATGTCCGGCCCCAGCACCCCGCCCGAGACCAGCCCGCAGCCTTGCGGATCGCCCTTGTCGGGCACGGGCCGGAAGGTCACCCGCGCCGCCGTCAGCTGGGCCATGCACTGGGTCAATTCGGCGCTCTCGCGGATCACCGCCGCCCGCGTGCCGCCGCCGATGGGCTGGTCGATCAGGGCCCCGACCAGCGGCGCCTCGGTGCTCGGGAACGGCGTCGGATAGGCCGTCGTCGGCCGCCGCTCGGGCAGCATGGGACTACAGCCCGCCAGCAGCAGGACGGCGATCAGAACAGGCGGGATCAGGCGCATGGCCGGACGCTAGTGTGATTTGCGGCCGCGGGGGATCACGAGGCGGCGAGCGGATGGTTCATCACAACGGGCACAACGAGGCACGACGAACACAACGGGATTTGGGGATTGAGCGGACTTCACGATTGACGGTCTCGGCTTCAACGCGGCAAAGCCGCATCTCGAAATCACAAGAAAAACCCATCATCGGGGCCCACCTTCCCGTCGTGTCCTTTGTGATCTCGTTGTGTCCGTTGTGATGAACCTTCCCATGAATGAGAAAAAGGCCGCCTCCTTTCGGAAGCGGCCTCTTCATCATCAGCTGTCCAGGAAG
>JAVHYH010000032.1:16564-18104 GCA_031119155.1 Brevundimonas sp. | reverse complement strand
CAAGTACAACCCGCGCTACCCGCTGCACGAGCTCGAGAAGCCCGAGTACCTGCGCGTGGCGCTCGCGCCCTTCGACGTCGAGGTGTTCCCGACCGGCGGCCTCGGCCTGCTGCAGCTCAAGCTGTTCGAGGCGACGACCGAGGAGCTGGTGCAGATCGTGCCCGGCCCCGACTTCCCCACCGGCGGCGTGTCGGTCGAGGGCCACGCCTCCATCCTCGACGCCTATGAAACCGGCCGGGGCGGCGTCCGTCTGCGGGCCCGCTGGGAGACCGAGGACCTGGGCCGCGGCGTCTGGCGCATCATCATCACCGAGATCCCCTATCAGGTGCAGAAGTCGCGCCTGATCGAGGCGCTCGCCGACCTGATCGAGAACAAGAAGGCCCCGCTGCTCGGCGACGTGCGCGACGAGTCGGCGGAAGACATCCGCCTGATCCTCGAGCCCAAGACCCGGACGGTAGAGCCTGAAGTTCTTATGGAAAGCCTGTTCAAGCTTTCCGATCTGGAAGTCCGCTTCCCGATCAACATGAACGTTCTGGACGGCACCGGAACCCCGCGCGTCCTGGGCCTCAAGGCCTGCCTGCGCGCCTTCCTGGATCACCGGCAGGTCGTGCTGGTCCGTCGCGCCCAGTGGCGGATCGAGCGGGTCGAGAAGCGACTGCACCTGCTGGAAGGCCTGCGCATCGTCTTCCTGAACCTGGACGAGGTCATCCGCATCGTCCGCGAGGAGGAACAGCCCAAGGCCGTCCTGATCGCCCGCTTCGGCCTGTCCGAGATGCAGGCCGACTACATCCTCGACACCCGTCTGCGCCAGTTGGCGCGGATCGAGGAAATGGCGATCGAGAACGAATTCAAGGAACTGTCCGAAGAACTTGCCAACCTGCAATCGCTGTCCACCTCGCCGGCCAAACAGTGGAAGCAGATCGGCAAGGATCTGGAGGCCGTCCGCAAGGCGCTGATCTCGCCGCGCCGCACCACCATCGCCGAGGCCGTCGACACCTCGGCCTTCGTCGCCCCCGAAGCCTTCATTCCGCGCGAGGCCATCACCGTCATTCTGTCAGAACGCGGCTGGATCCGCGCCGCCAAGGGCAAGGTCGAGGATCCGTCGGAGCTGAAGTTCAAGGAAGGCGACAGCCTGGCCTTCCTCGTCCCGGCCTATACGACCGACAAGCTGCTGGTCGCCGCCTCGGACGGCCGCATCTTCACCATCGGCGCCGACAAGCTGGCCTCCGGGCGCGGCCACGGCGAGCCGCTGCGCCTGATGATCGAGCTCGATGAGAAGGCCGAGATCATCAACCTGCTGGCCCACCAGCCGGGCGGCAAGCTGCTGATCGCCTCCAAGGCGGGCTACGGCTTCGTCGCCCCCGAGGACGACCTGCTGGCCCAGAAGCGCGGCGGCAAACAGGTGCTGAACGGCGACCTGCTGGCGGCCCTGCGCGTCACCGGCGACCACATCGCCACCATCGGCGAGAACATCAAGGCGCTGATCTTCCCCATCGCCGAACTGCCCGGAATGGGCCGACGGCGGTGGGCGTCGCCGCAA
>JAVHYH010000032.1:0-16554 GCA_031119155.1 Brevundimonas sp. | reverse complement strand
ACCACGTCGTGACCATCGGCGACAATCTGAAGACCCTGATCTTCCGGGCCGAGGAACTGCCCGAGATGGGGCGCGGCAAGGGCGTCAAGCTGCAGTCCTACAAGGGCGGCGGGCTTCAGGACGTGGCGGTGTTCAACGGCGAGGTCGGGCCCGAGTGGGCCGACGGCGGTGGGCGTCGCCGCAACTGGCCCGACTGGAAGGACTGGCTGGGCAAGCGCGCCCAGGCGGGCCGTCAGGGACCACGCGGCATGCGCAAGTTCCGCTAGAACCAAACCCGGGTGCGACCAAAGGTGACGCCGATTTCATTATCCGCGGAAGCCTTCAAGCCCGATAATCAAGGAAGGCCGGACGTCCGGCCGCATTGGAGAGCCTCATGCTCATCACCCTGATCGTCATCGGCGTCATCGTCGCCATCCTGCTGTTCGTCGTCATCGGCGGCTACAACAAGCTGGTCGCGCTGGATCAGCGCGCCGACCAGTCGTTCGCCGACATCGATGTTCAGCTGAAGCAGCGTCAGGACCTGATCCCCAATCTGGTCGAGACGGTGAAGGGCTATGCGGCGCACGAGCGCGGCACCCTGGACGCCGTGACCCAGGCCCGCGCCGCCGCCGCCGGCGCCACCTCGGTCAATGACAAGGTGCAGGCCGAGAACATGCTGACCGGCGCCCTGGGCCGCCTGTTCGCCGTCGCCGAGGCCTATCCGGACCTGAAGGCCAACACCAACTACCTCGAACTGCAGCGCGAACTGTCGGACCTCGAGAACAAGCTGGCCGCCGCCCGCCGCTTCTTCAACAACGCCGTCAGCGAGTTCAACGCCGTCCGTCGCCAGTTCCCGACCGTCCTGTTCGCCGGTCTGGTCGGCTTCGGCTCGGACAAGCCCTTCTTCGACGTCGGCGCCGCCGAGCGGGCCGCGCTCAACGCCGCGCCGCCGCAGGTGCAGTTCTAAGTCGATCCGGCCATGGGCGCTGTCGGGCTCCAGACCCACATCTGGGCGAACAACACACGGTCGATCCTGCTGCTGGCGACCTTCCCCGTTCTGGTGGCCTTCATCCTGTACGGGGTGCAGCTGATCCTGATGGGGACCGGCTTCCTGCCCGGAACGGGCAGGGGGCTGGGCGACGACATGGCCCTGGCCGCGTCCTGGCTGGTGATGACCGTGCCGGCCGCCTTCGCCATCGCCGCCCTCTGGTTCGCCATCGCCTATTTCGGCAGCCAGACCATCGTCGACATGCTGACCGGCGCCCGCAAGGTCGAGCGCAAGACCGAGCCGGACCTCTACAACCTGCTGGAAAACCTCGCGATCTCGCGCGGCCTGCGGACCCCGACCCTGCGGGTGATCGACAGCGACAGCCTGAACGCCTTCGCCACTGGCCTGCATGAAGGCCAGTACAGCGTCACCGTCACCCGCGGTCTGGTCCGGTCCCTGACCCGCGACGAGCTCGAGGCCGTGCTGGCCCACGAGCTGGTCCACGTCATCAACAAGGACGTGCGGACCATGATGATCGCCTCGATCTTCGCAGGCATCATCAGCGTCATCGCCGAAATGGTCTTCAGGGCGCTGCTCTATTCCGGCGGCGGCCGTCGCCGGGACGACAACAAGAACGCCATGCCGCTGATCCTGATCGGCATCGCCTTCGCCGTCATCGGCTTCGCCCTGGCGCTGGTCATCCGCATGATGCTGTCGCGGACGCGGGAGTATGTGGCCGACGCCGGCGCGGTCGAGCTGACCAAGAACCCCGACGCCATGATCTCGGCCCTGCGCAAGGTCGAGGGCCGCTCCAGCGTCAAGGGCCCGGACGAACTGCAGCAGTTGTTCCTCGACAACCAGCCTGACGGCGTCGGCCTCGAAGGCCTGTTCGCCAGCCACCCGCCGATCCAGAAGCGGGTCGATGCGCTGGTGAAGTTCGGCGGCGGCCGCGATCCGGGCGTCTGGACGGGCGAACCGTCGCCCTCGGCGCCCCCCTCGGGGTCGGGCTACTCGACCTCGGTGCCGCTGGCCGGCTGATCGGTCAGCCGCGCCCAGCCGAAACGGGTCAGCTGCTCCATCGGCCGGAACGAGGCCTTGTAATCCATCTTCTGCGAGCCCCGGACCCAGTAGCCCAGGTACAGGTAGGGCAGGCCCACGGCGGTCGCCTGCCGGATGTGGTCCAGGATGGCGAAGCGGCCCGGGCTGCGATCCTCCAGCGCCGGATCGAAGAAGCTGTAGACCATCGACAGCCCGTCCGAGAGCAGGTCGGTCAGGCAGACCCCGACCAGATCGCCCGGCCCGCCGTCCGGGGAGGGCAGGCGGTACTCGATCAGATGGGTGCGGACCGCCGTGTCCTCGACCATGGCCACATAGTCGGCCCAGCCCATGCCGTTCATCCCGCCCTCGGCGTGCCGGGCGCCCAGATAGCGGCGCAGCAGCTCGAACTGCTCCGCCGTCGCCTCGGCCTCGACCAGATCGCGCGACAGGTCCGCGTTCCGCTTCAGGATACGTCGCTGCGAGCGGGAGAACGAAAACTCCGGCACCGGCACCCGCACCGAGACGCAGGCGTCGCAGGTCTCGCACGCGGGGCGGTAGGCGATGTTCTGGCTGCGCCGGAAGCCCGCCTGGGTCAGCTCGTCATTGACGTGGGCCCCGTCGCTGAACGGCAGGTTGGCGAACACCTTCCGCTCGGTCTGGCCGGGCAGATAGGGGCAGGGCGCCACCGAGGTCATGTAGAAGCGAAGCTGTCGCTGCGGAACGAAGGTCACGGAGTCATCTCCGCACCTGAAGGCGTCCGAATTCCGGCGAACCGCTCATGGCCGTATCTGGCGCCGCAATGCAGCGAGGCGCAAGCCCGTTCGCCCGTCGCCCGAACCCGGCGCGACAGGCGGGCGGTCACAGGCTGGTGTCCGTGGGCAGGACCGGGGCCTCGCGCAGCAGCACGATGGCGATCCGGCGGTTGCCCGCCAGCGTCGGATCGTCGGGATACAGCGGGTCCGAACCCGCCTTGCCCGAGACCTGATAGACCCGGTCCGGATCCACGCCCGCAGCCTGCAGCACCAGGCGCGAGGCGTTGGCGCGCTCGGACGACAGGCTCCAGTCCGCCGGCGCCGTGGCCCGGTTCGAACCCGGCGAGGCCGAGGTGTGGCCGGTGATGGAGATGCGGTTCGGAAGCTGGTTGATCACCCGCGCCACCGCCCGCAGCAGCACTTGGGCGCGGGCGTTCGGGCGCGAGGAGTTCTGCTCGAACATCGACCGCCCCTCCTGATCGACCAGCTGGATGCGCAGGCCTTCGGGCGTCTGGTCGATGATCAGCTGTTTCGACAGCTCGGCCAGCTCCGGCATCGACTGCATCGCCTGACGCAGCGATTCGGCGGCCGAGGCGAAGTCGGCGGCCTCGCGCCGGGCGATCTCGTCACGCAGCTGCTGCTCGCTGGCCCCGGTCAGGTCGGAGCTCTGTCCGGCCTGCTGCGAATCCAGCGGCGCTTCCGGGGCCAGCTGGGTGATGACCGAGTTGGAGCCCGACGCCTTGGCGCCGTCGTCGCCCAGCGCCGTGCCGCCCAGAATGCCGCCCGAGCCCGACGTCGTCGCCGACACGCTGGCCGGGGCGAAGTATTCGGCGATGCCGCGCTTCTGCTCCGGGTCGGTCGTGTTGATCAGCCACATCAGCAGGAAGAAGGCCATCATGGCCGTCACGAAGTCGGCATAGGCCACCTTCCACGCGCCGCCGTGGTGGCCGTGCCCGCCACTCTTCTTGATCTTCTTGATGAGGATCGGACGATCGCTCATGGACATGGGAACAGGCCTTCGAACGGCGGAACTGTCCAAACATGGGACAACAGGGTTAAGGCGACGTTTCCCATGTCGCCTTCCGGCCTGATCGCGCTTGTTTTGCGGGGCAGGGGACCGTAGGCACGGGGCGTGACGCTTGAACCGCCGCCAGAGCACCCGACCGACGAAACCCGGGCCTACCGCCGGGCGCTGGGATCGTTCGCGACCGGCGTGTGCGTGGTCACGGCCGACAGCCCGCAGGGACCGCTCGGTCTGACCATCAACTCCTTCACCTCGGTCTCGCTGGAGCCGCGCCTTCTGCTGTGGTGCATCGACGAGCGCTCCGAGCGCTGGCCCATCTTCGCCGCCGCCGAACATTTCGCCGTCCATGTGCTGCCGGCGGAAGATCGGGCGACCGCCGAGCGGTTCGCCAGGGGCGTGGCCCTGCTGAAGCCCGGCGAGTTCGAGCGACGCGAGAACGGCCCACCCTGCCTGCCCGAGGCGCTGGCCCGGTTCGAATGCGCGGTCCACGACCGCATCCAGATGGGCGACCACATGGTCGTCGTCGGCCGGGTTCTGGCCTTCGATACCGCCGAGGGCGACGCCCTGACCTTCTGGCGCGGCCGGTTCGGGTCGCTGGGAGCAGACCAATGAAGACCGCCTTCGCAGGCCTCGGCGTCATGGGCGCCCCGATGGCGCGCCACCTGATCGCGGCCGGCTATCCGGTCACCGGCTACAACCGCTCGCCGGACAAGGCGCGGGCCTGGACCGAAGCCCACGGCGGCGCCTTCGCCGCGACGGTGGCCGAGGCCGCCGCGGGCGCCGAACTGTTCATCCTGTGCGTCGGCAATGACGATGACGTCCGTCAGGTCGTGATCGAGGCCCTGCCGCATTTGGCCGCGGGCGCGGTCATCGTCGACCACACCACCACCTCCGCCAGGGTCGCCCGCGAGATGGCCGAACTGGCCGCAGGGCAGGGGGCCGTCTTCCTCGACGCCCCGGTCTCCGGCGGTCAGGCGGGCGCCGAGAACGGCCAGCTCAGCGTCATGGCCGGCGGAGACGCCGACGCCCTGTCGCGCGTCGAACCGGCGCTGAAGGCCTATTCGAAGGCCATCAAGCACATGGGCCCGGCGGGCGCAGGCCAGCTGACCAAGATGGCCAACCAGATCTGCATCGCCGGCGTGGTTCAGGGCCTCGCCGAGGCGGTGCATTTCGCCCAGTCGGCCGATCTGGACACCGACGCCGTGCTGGACGCCATCTCCAAGGGCGCCGCCCAGTCCTGGCAGATGGAAAACCGCTGGAAGACCATGGCCGCGGGCCAGTTCGACTTCGGCTTCGCCGTCGACTGGATGCGCAAGGATCTGGGTCTGGTGCTGGACGAGGCCCGCGCCAACGGCAGTCATCTGGCCCTGACCGCCCTGATCGACCAGTTCTATTCCGAGGTGCAGGCCATGGGCGGCGCCCGCTGGGACACCTCCAGCCTCGCCGCCCGTCTGCAGGATCGCAAGCCGACCGCCTGACGGTCAGTAGCGATATCTCAGCGCCAGCGAATAGATCGTCTCCTCGCGCCGGACGTCCCGCTGGTACAGGCCGCCGCCATAGTCGAAGAAGGTCTCGAACGGCTCGCCGAGCAGGTTCGAGGCGTCGAACGCCAGCGTGATCTGATCCGTCGGCGACCAGCTGGCCGAGACGTCCAGCCGCCCGACGTCATCGACATATTCGCCGACCACGCCGTTGCCGTACCGGGTGCGCAGGTTCCAGGCGACCCGCGCCGAGAACGGCCCGGTCTCATACAGGCCCACGAGGTTGTAGGAGTATTTCGACACGAACGGCAGGTCGCCGTCGATGTACGTCCCGTTGATCTGCACCCCGAACGGCCTCAGCCAGTCCGGCGCGCTCTCGTAATCCAGGAAGGTCGTGAAGGCCGCCTCGACGCCCTGAAGGCTGGCCGCGTCGAGGTTCTGGGGCCGCGTGATCCGCAGTTCGCCATAGACCGGATCCTCGACGTCCACCGTCTCGTTGACGATGAAGCCGTCGATGTCGCGCCGGAACACGCCTAGCGTCGCCCAGCCGCGATCCGAGAAATAATACTCCAGCGTCGCGTCGTAGTTCACCGACTCGATCGGCTGCAGGTCGATGTTGCCGCCGCTGGCGACACGCAGGCCCGAGCTGTCGGGATTGGGTGATACGAACAGGCCGGGGTTCATCTGCCCGAAAGCCGGCCGGGTCCGCGTCTTGTTCGCCGCGAACCTGAGTTGCACCTGTTCGGACAGCGGCAGGCGCAGGTTCAGGCTGGGCAGCACGTCGACATAGCGGCTGGTCCGGGACACCGGCGTGAAGGTTTCCTCGTCGCCCGCCGTGTCGCGGGTCGTGCCGTTGACGGTGACCTCGGTCTCCACCACCCGAACCCCGATATCGCCTTCTAGCGAATGCCCGAGGAAGGGGAGGGCGAACCCGGTCTGGACATAGCCCGCCAGAGCCGTTTCCCCGGCGCTGAAGCTCTGTTCGGGAATGATCGGCGGATGGCCCGGGGCGAAGCCGGCGAGGGCGCGCAGCTGATCGATGTTGCGCCGGATGCTGTCATAGGTCGGCGTCACCCAGGTCCGCACCGGCTGCACACCGTCGCCGTTGAACCCTTCCTCGGCCAGCGTCAGATCCAGCGGCAGGGCGGTCAGGGGCAGGCCCAGCGCTTCCTGGTTCAGATATCGCTCGCCGTTCTCATAGGCGGCGTTGCGGTCGACGTAGCGCAGGCCGACCCGCAGGTCGGTCAGCAGGTCGCCGTTGATCTGCCAGTTCAGGTCAGTGCGGAACTGCACGTCGTCGCCCCGGCCTTCGTGACGGCGATCAAACAGGCCGCGATAGATGTAGTTGGCGGGATCGGTCAGATCGAAATCGCGGAAACCGAAGACGACGCCGCCGTCCTCACGCGGCGTGTCAAAGTCGATATCCACCACGGGCGTGGACGCCAGCGCCGTGTCGAAGCTGTTGATCGAGTTGCCGAAGGTGCTGTCGGTCCGGGCCAGGTCGAATGACCATTCCAGATCGCCGGTCGTATAGACGCCGCCGATCGCCACCTGCCAAGTGTCGGTGCGGCCCGCATTGGCGCCCTGCCACATCTCGGGGCGCAGGCCGCCGGACGCCGTCAGACTGCGAACATCGCCGCCCGACCGCAGGACCACATTCTCGAACGTCGTGCCCTCGGCATAGAGCGGGACGGTGAACTGCCGGTCCGAAACCTTGCCGCGATAGCCCTGGTACAGGCCGTCGATATAGAGCTCCAGCGCGTCGGACGGTCGCCACTGCAGAGCGATATTGGCCGAGGGTCGCCAGCGGTCGCCCGTGCCGTAGAAGACGCCGACCGCGTCCGGGAAGCGAGCCCCGGCCAGCGCCGGATCGGCGGTCTGGTCGGTCACCGTGCCCACCACGCCCGAGCCCCAGCGGACCGAGTCGAGGTAGTTCAGGCTGGTGTAGGACAGGTTCACCAGCGCCCCGATCTCGCCGACGCCGGTGCTCCAGCGGTCGCTGATCAGGATGTCGGCGTTGGGATCATAGGATCCGGACTGGTTGGCGTAGGTGTAGCGGACCCCGCCGGCGATTTCGCGCCCGTCGAAATCGAAGGGCCGGCGCGAGCGCACATTGATCAATCCGGCGATGCCGCTCTCCAGCCGCCAGGCGGAGCTGGACTTGAACACCTCCAGCGCGGCGACGGCCGAGGCGGGGAAGTCCTGCATCGCCACGCCTCGGCCTTCGGCGGTGAAGATATCCCGACCGTTGTAGCTGGTGGCCACATCCGGAAGCCCGCGAACCAGCACACGACCGGCTTCGCCGGCGCCGCGCTCAACCTGAACGCCCGTGACGCGCGCCAGCGATTCCGAGGCATTGCTGTCCGGCAGCTTGCCGATGTCCTCGGCGACGATGACGTCGATCACCTCGTCGGCGTTGCGCTTGAGGTTCCGCGCGCTGGTCAGGCTGTCGCGCGAGCCCGTGACGACCACCTCGCCAAGCTGGGTCGCGGAGGATGTCGCTGACCGGTCCGGCGTTTGTCCGGCAGGCGTCTGGGCTCCGGAAGTCTGGCCTCCCGAAGTCTGGGCGACGGCGGCTGAAGCGAAAGCGAGCGGAGAAAGAGCGGCGCAACACAGCAGCCGGCGTACTGAAGTCATAGGTCGTCCAGGGCGCGCACCAGACCCCCGTCTGACACGAACTTGGTTTCGGGAAGTTTCCGAACAGCCCGGTCCAAACGCCATGGATCCGGTGAGGTTTCCGGGTCCAACAGCGTTATTTCGCCGTCCACACGGCCCCTGGAACTGGCCCGGTATCGTCAGACCAGGTCGTCGTCCGCAGCCAGACTCTCACGCGCCTTCACACCAACGACCCCGCCGCCGGCGGCGAGGGTATCGAGGATGCGCGACCGTTCCGCGTCATCGAGGTCCGCATCGGCCAGAACCTCCGTCAGGTTCGGCGAGGTTGTGGTTCTCATCGCCGCGATCGCCGCCACGGCCACCCAGCCCGACATCTGCACCGGGCCAACCCCGGCCAGCGTCGCCTCATAGAGGTCGTGCGGGGTTTCAGACGGGCTGTCGAAGGCCGCACCCTGATCGTGCAGGCCCCAAAGGGAACCGACGTCGTCCGGTTTCATTCCAACCTCCCTCAGGGAGACGAGCGCGGCGGCGGCGTCCTTGCGGTCATCGTGGTGATCAAACTGGATCCTCGCCAAGCCGTTCTCCTTTTTCGTTCAGGCTTTGAACGAACAAGTCAGTGCCCGGTCATGGGGCGGATCGACGCGGCCATTTGCCGACTGTGCTGAATCAGTCCGCATGGGCTAAGGCTGGCCGCCCCCACCTCTGGAGTATCGCTCACGCATGACCACCGGGTTGCTGCTGGTTCTTCTCATCGCCCTGCCGTTCGGCGGGGCTGTCATCGCCGCCGGCCTGCCGCGGCATGCGAGAACCGCTGCGGCCGTGCTGTCGTGGGCGGTGGCCTTCACCAATGTCGTCGGCCTGGCCCTGCTGTGGCCCCGGTTCCAGGACGGCGAGATCCTTCGCCTCGACATTCCCTGGATCCCTTCGCTGGGGCTCGATCTGGTCCTGCGGCTCGACGGGGTGTCGTGGCTGTTCAGCGCCCTGGTGATGGGGATCGGCGCGCTCGTGGTGCTGTACGCCCGATATTACATGTCGCCCAAGGATCCGGTGCCCCGGTTCTTCTCCTTCCTGCTGGCCTTCATGGGAGCCATGCAGGGGCTGGTGCTGTCGGGCAACCTGATCCAGATGGTCGTCTTCTGGGAGCTGACCAGCCTCTTCTCCTTCCTGCTGATCGGCTACTGGAACCAGAACCCGCTGGCCCGTGAGGGCGCGCGGATGGCCCTGACCGTCACCGCGACCGGGGGGCTGGGCCTGCTGATCGGCATGGTGCTGCTGGGCCAGATCGCCGGCAGCTACGACCTGCAGGCGGTGCTCGAGGCGAAGGATGTGATCCTGGCCGACCCGCGCCACACGCTGGCGCTGGGCTTCATCCTGGTCGGGGCGATGACCAAGAGCGCCCAGTTCCCGTTCCACTTCTGGCTGCCGCGCGCGATGGCGGCGCCGACGCCGGTCAGCGCCTATCTGCACTCGGCGACGCTGGTGAAGGCCGGCATTTTCGTTCTGATCCAGGTCTGGCCGATTTTCGCCGAGACCCCGATGTGGTTGGCCCTCGTCGGCGGGGCCGGGCTCATCACCCTTCTGGTCGGCGCCTGGAGCGCCATCTTCCAGCACGATCTGAAAGGCTTGCTGGCCTATTCGACCATCAGCCATCTGGGCCTGATCGTCCTGCTGTTGGGGCTGGGCACGGAGCTGGGCGCGATCGCGGCCCTGTTCCATCTGGTCAACCACGCCACCTTCAAGGCGTCGCTGTTCATGGCGGCGGGGATCATCGACCACGAGGCCGGGTCGCGCGACATGCGCAAGCTCAGCGGCCTGTTCAAATTCATGCCGGTCACGGCGGTGCTGGCCATCGTCGCCGCCGCCGCCATGGCCGGGGTGCCGCTGCTGAACGGCTTCCTGTCCAAGGAGATGTTCCTGGCCGAGGCCGTGGCCGGGGCAGGGCGGCATCCGCTGGCGACGGCCCTGCCCATCCTCGCCACGCTCGCGAGCGCCTTCAGCGTCCTGTATTCCCTGCGCTTCATCCATGCGACCTTCTTCGGCCCGGCGCCGACGGCGCTGGATCGCGTCCCTCACGAGCCGCCGGCGTGGATGCGTCGCCCGGTCGAGATCCTCGTGCTGCTCTGTCTGGTGGTGGGCATCCTGCCCGCCCTCACGGTCGGCCCGTTCCTGCAGAGCGCGGCGGTCTCGATGGTGAGAGCGGACCTGCCGTACTACAGCCTGAAGATCTGGCACGGCTTCAACCTGCCCCTGCTGCTCAGCGTGCTGGCGCTGGCGACCGGCGTCGGCCTCTATGTGATCTTCGGGCGGCAGATCAATGTGAACACAGGCGGGGGACCGCTGGGCGTTCGCTGGCTGAACGGCGGCTATCTTTTCGAGAAGGCCATGACCGGCGTCTTCCGCCTGGCCGAGGCGACGCAGAAGGTGTTCGGCGCGCGCGGCGTGCAGCATCAGTTGCGGTCCATCATCCTGTTCGCCCTGGTCATGGCGGTCGTCGCCGCCGTCGGGGGCGGCGGTTTCGCCCTGGCCAGGCCGGTTCTGGGCGCGCCCGCCCTGCCGGAGATCGCCTTCGCCCTCCTGTGGCTGGTCGGCGGCGCCTGCGCCGTCGCCGCGGCCTGGCAGGCGAAATACCATCGCCTGGCCGCAGTTGTGCTGATGGGCGGCGCCGGGCTGGCCAGTTGCCTGTCCTTCCTCTGGCTGTCCGCGCCAGACCTCGCCATCACCCAGCTTCTGGTCGAGATCGTCACCACGGTGCTGCTGCTGCTGGGCCTGCGCTGGCTGCCCAAGCGACTGGAATCGATCCGTGTCCCGGCCCATCTGGAACGCCGCTCGCGCCTGCGTCGCCGTGTCGATTTGGTCATCGCGGCGGCCGTCGGCCTCGGCCTGTCCATCGCCGCCTGGGCGGTGATGACCCGTCCGGCGCTCGTGGACGGCGTGTCGCAATACTATGTCGAGCAGGCCTACAAGCTGGCGGGCGGCCGCAACCTCGTGAACGTCATCCTGGTCGACTTCCGGGCCTTCGACACCTTCGGCGAGATCACCGTGCTCGGCATCGTCGGCCTGACGGTCTTTGTCCTCCTGCGCCGGTTCAGGCCCTATGAGGACACCCTGCCGCAACCGGCCCAGAAGCGGGTGCAGGCGGCCGCTGACCGCCGCCGCGAGAACCGGGGGGAGGGCGACACCCTCAAGGAGACCATGCTCGTCCCCCAGGTCGTCATGCGCTGGATGTTCCCGTTCGTCATCCTGCTGGCCGTGCACCTGTTCCTGCGCGGCCATGACCTGCCCGGCGGCGGTTTCGCGGCGGGCATCGCGCTGTCGGTCGCCTTCGTGCTGCAATACATGGCCTCCGGCGCGCGCTGGGTGGAGGACCGGCTGGAAATCCGTCCGGCGGTCTGGATCGGCTCGGGCCTGCTGATCGCCATTGTCGCGGGCGCCGGCTCCTGGGCGTTCGGACGCCCCTTCCTCACGTCCGCCTTCCAGTACGCCGACCTGCCGCTGCTGGGCCGCGTCCCGATCGCCAGCGCCGTGGCGTTCGACCTCGGCGTCGTCATCCTCGTCGTCGGCGCGACGGTGATGATGCTGGTCGCCCTGGCGCACCAGTCCCTGCGTAAGGCCAGACAGACAGGCCAACCCAGGCCGGAGGACCCGGCATGATCGAGATCATCCTGTCCCTCGCCATCGGCGTTCTGGGCGCGTCCGGCGTCTGGCTGCTGCTGCGCCCGCGCACCTTCCAGGTGATCATGGGCCTGTGTCTGCTGTCCTATGCGGTCAACATCTTCATCTTCGCCATGGGCCGCCTCAGGGTCGCCGCCCCGCCCGTAACCGCATCCGGCCTGGAGACGCCCGCCCTGTATGACGACCCGACCCCGCAGGCGCTGGTGCTGACCGCCATCGTCATCAGCTTCGCCCTGACCGCCCTGTTCCTGGTGGTGGTTCTGGCCGCGCGCGGCGCGACCGGCAGCGACCATGTGGACGGCAAGGAGCCGGGCGCATGACCGACTGGCTGGAACATCTGATCATCGGCCCGATCGTCCTGCCGCTGCTGGCGGCGGCGGGCATGCTGCTGATCGACGAGCGCCGCCGCATCGTGAAGGGCGTCGTCAGCCTGACCACCATGGCGGCCATCCTCGCCATGACGCTGGTGCTGATCCACGAAAGCGCGACCGGCGCGCCCGACGGGGGCGATGTGGCGCGAGTCTATCAGCTCGGCGACTGGGCCGCTCCATACGGCATCGTTCTGGTCGCGGATCGTCTGTCGACGCTGATGCTGGCGTTGACCAGCGTTCTGGGCCTGTGCGCCCTGACCTTCTCGCTGGCGCGCTGGGACAGGGCGGGACCGCGCTTCCACGCCCTGTTTCTGCTGCTGGTCATGGGCGTCAACGGCGCCCTGCTGACCGGCGATCTGTTCAACCTGTTCGTCTTCTTCGAGATCATGCTGGCGGCGTCCTACGGCCTGGTGCTGCATGGCTCCGGGGAGACGCGGATCCGGACCGGGCTGGGCTATATCGCGGTCAACCTGACGGCCTCGCTGCTGTTCCTGATCGGCGTGGCGCTGATCTACGGCCTGACCGGGACGCTGAACATGGCGGATCTGGCGGCGCGCGTTCCCGATATCGCCCCCGAGGATCGAGGCCTGTTCCACGTCGGCGCGGCGGTGCTGGCGGTGGCTTTCCTGACCAAGTCGGCGGCCTGGCCGCTCGGCTTCTGGCTGGCGCCTACCTATTCGGCGGCCAGCGCCCCGGCGGCGGCGATGCTCGCCATCCTGTCCAAGGTCGGGGTCTATGTGATCCTCAGGCTCAGCGCTCTGGTCTTCTCGCCCGAAGCGGGGGCCTCGGCGGGCTTCGGGCTTGAGGTGCTGCTGGCCGCCGGTCTGGCCAGCCTGTTGTTCGGGCTCTGCGGCATGCTGGCGGCGCGGGATCTGGCGCGGGCTTCGGCCTTCGCCGTGATGGTTTCGTCCGGCACCCTGTTGGCGATCATCGGCGGGGGAGGGGCGGCAAGCCTCGGCGCGGCCCTCTACTATCTCGTCGGCTCGACCCTGGCCTGCGCGGCCCTGTTCCTCGTGGCCGAGATCCTCGAGCGGGGCCGCGATCCCGGCGGGGATGCGAACAAGGCGGTCTTCGACGACGAGTACCGCGATCCGTTCGAGGACACCGAGCGGAATGAGCCCGGCCTGGTCATCCCGGCGGCGGTCGCCGCGCTGGGCGGGGCGACGATCTTCTGCGGCCTGATGATCGCGGGCCTGCCGCCGCTGGCGGGCTTCATCGGCAAGGTCGGAATGATGGCGCCCCTGGTCGCCGCCGACAGCGCCGCCGGCTGGACCATCGTGGGCCTGCTCGCCGTCTCCAGCCTTGCCGCGGTGATCAGCCTGACCCGCCTGGGCGTGGGCGCCATCTGGACGCGCGACGAGACGGCGCCGCCGCTGGTGGTGGGAGCGGCCGAGTTCGTCGGGCTCGCCGGACTGCTGGGCGGCTGTATCCTGCTGTCGATCTTCGCCGAACCCGTGCTGACCTACGCCAGCCGGACCGCGGTCTGGCTCGGAGAGCCGTCGGCCTACATCGGCGCGGTCCTGACGGGGGAGGGCAAGTGAAGACCCTGCTCCCGCATCCCCTCCTGTCGCTGGCGCTGTTCCTCGCTTCGCTGCTGTTGAGCGCCAGCATCGCGCCGCCCTCGATCGCACTCGGGGTCGTGATGGCGCTGGCCGCTCCGCAGGTGATGCGGGCCATGCGGATCGATCCGGTCCGGGTGCGGGCGCCTCTGGCCATTGTGAAACTGGCCGGCCGGGTCGTCGTGGATGTCGTTCGTTCGAACATCTCCGTGGCCCAGATTCTGATCGGTCGGCGCACGGACCGGGTTTCCGGGTTCATCCATGTCCCGCTGGACCTGAAGGACCGCTACGGCCTGGCCGTGCTGGCCATCGTCATCACCAGCACCCCCGGCACCCTGTGGGTCGAGTATGACCGCGCGCGCGGCCGGCTTCTGATGCACGTCCTCGATCTGGTCGACGAGGAGACCTGGGTGCGGATCATCAAGGATCGCTATGAGCGGCTGCTGATGGAGATCTTTGAATGAGCGCCCGCATTCTCGATTTCGGGCTGACGGCGGCGCTGCTGTTGCTGGGCCTGGCGATGATCTTCGCGACCTTCCGGATCATCCGCGGACCGCGCGCGCAGGACCGGGTTCTGGCCATGGACACCCTGTATCTGAACGGCATGCTGGTCGCCGTCGTCTTCGGCGTCCGCACCGGCAGCGACCTGTATTTCGAGGCGGCGCTGATCATCGGCATGCTCGGCTTCGCCGCGACGGTCGCCCTGGCCAAATTCCTGATGCGTGGCGAGGTGATCGAATGACCGTATCGGACATTCCGGACTGGGCTGCGGTCCTCGTCGCCATTCTCATCGTGACCGGGGCAGGCCTGTCGCTCCTGGGAGCCATGGGCCTGATCCGGCTGGGCTCCTTTTACGAACGGGTCCACGCGCCGACGCTCGGCGCCACCCTGGGCATGGCGCTGATCCTGATCGGATCATGGCTCTATTTCGGATTCGCCCAGGGCCGCTGGCTGCCCCGCGAACTGCTGATCGGCGTGTTCCTGACGGTGACGACGCCGGTCACGCTGATCCTGCTGGCCCGGGCCGCGCTGTTCCGTGACCGCACCGAGACTCCCGAACCCGGCGAAAAGGTCGTGCCCACGGGCGAGGAAGGCCGCCGGTCCTGACATCGGCAATCCCGCGCCGGGCATCGCCGATCAGCAGAACCCGAACCGTCTTCAAAGGTCCATAGCGGACCTATTATTTCGCATAATATATCTTAGGCGATAAAGCGATCCTGACCGAACCTCTCGTGTGACGTCGATTTCTTTCGACCTGATGTCACATCCGGAGCCGCCCTCTCGTCATCCCCTTCGAACCCGCCATGCGGCCGGTTCTGACAGGGAGAACGAGAATGAAGATCATCGTCATCGGCGGCACGGGCCTGATCGGGTCGCGTGTCGTGCAAGGTCTGCGGGAGCGCGGTCATGAGACCGTCGCCGCCTCGCCCAACACCGGCGTCAATACGATCACAGGCGAAGGGCTGGCCGAGGCCTTGACGGGCGCGCAGGTCGTCATCGACGTGGCCAACAGCCCGTCGTTCGCGGACGACGCGGCCATGGACTTCTTCACCACAGCGGGTCGCAACCTGCTGGCGGCGGAGGTCGAAGCCGGGGTCACGCACCACATCGCCCTGTCGGTCGTCGGCACGGAGCGACTGCAGGCCAGCGGCTATTTCCGGGCCAAGCTGGCGCAGGAGGCGCTGATCGAGGCCGCGTCCACGCCCTGGACCATCCTGCGCTCGACCCAGTTCTTCCCCTTCATCACCGGCATCATTCAGGCGGGCAGCGTCGGCGAGGAAGTCCACCTGCCCGACGCCCTGATCCAGCCGGTCTCTGCGGATGATGTGGCGGCGGCGCTGGTCGAGCTGGCGCTGGGCGCACCCGTCAACGGCACGATTGAGATCGCCGGACCGGCCCCCATTCGTCTGACCGACTTCGCCGAGGAATATCTGGCCACGGTCGAGGATCGGCGACCGGTGATCGCTGACCCGACCACCCTCTATTTCGGCGCCGCTCTCAAGGACGACACCCTGACGCCCGGACCGAACCCGCTGCTGGGCAAGGACACGCTGGAAGACTGGCTGCGCCAGTCGATCACGGCGGACTGAGGGGGCGGGGTCATGAAGCTCTATTACAGCCCCCTCGCCTGCAGCCTCGCCGACCACATCGCCCTGCGCGAGGCGGGGTTCGCCTTCGATCTGGAGCGGGTCGATCTGCGCACCCATCGCACGGAGACCGGCGCCGACTTCCGCGACACCAGTCCCAAGGGCTACGTTCCGGCGCTGATCCTCGACGACGGCGAGATGATCACCGAGAACGTCGCCCTGCTGGACTGGATCGCAGGCCAGTCCCCTGCCCTGACACTGCCCGGACCGCTGGGCCGGACGCGGGTGCTCGAGGCGCTGACCTACATCACGACCGAGATCCATCGCGCCTTCAAGCCGATGTGGCATGCCGGAAGCCCGGCGGAGAAGGCGGCGGCGGCCGCCAGCGTGCATAAACTGCTGGCCCCGCTGGACGCCGGCATGGCGGGCGACTTCCTGTTCCGGGACACGCCGACGGTGGCGGACTTCTATCTGTTCGTCATGCTGCTGTGGGCCGAGCGGTTCGGGGTTGAGACCCCGGATCGACTGGTCGCACTGCGGGACCGGTTGCGCACCCGCCCGGCCGTGCGGACAGCCATGACCGTCGAGGGCTTGCCTTGAGCCCGGCGGCGGGCGCGAATGGGCGCATGAGCGGGGATCAGGACGCGACCACAGTCTTCGAGACGAACCGGCCCCGTCTGGTCCGCATCGCCTACCGCATGCTGGGCTCGTTCGCCGAGGCCGAGGATGTGGTGCAGGAGGCGTGGATCCGCTGGCAGGGCGTGGACCAGACGGAGGTGCGCCAGCCGGCGGCCTTTCTGGTCCGCACCGTCACCCGCCTGTCCCTCGACGTCATGAAGTCCGCCCGCGCCCGCCGCGAGGCCTATGTCGGCAATTGGCTGCCCGAGCCCGTCTATGAGCCCGAGGAGGACGCCGCGGCGCAGGACGAACTGACCCTGACCCTGATGATGGCGCTGGAGCGGTTGTCGCCGCTGGAGCGCGCGGCCT